>CAZRNU010000006.1:0-53262 GCA_964601515.1 uncultured Bacteroidales bacterium
AACGGAAGATACTTTTTAGAAACAGAAACATATTGCCCCTTAATTGAGCCTTTTAATATTGCCCAAAATCCCTCTATATTATTAATATGTATCATTCCTTTGCTATACTGTTTACTATGGTCTATTGTTAGGTGTTCTACTAAATCATCAAACTTATTATAGCTTTTAAACTTGTCTGTAATAACAATAGCATTATCAGTATCAACGTTTTGTTGCAGCATTGACAATAAATTGCGACTTGTAAGCTTCTCGATAACCTTTAATACAATTTTTCCTTTTCTCTCGACTATTCCAACAATTGGAACTTTTTTTGTTCCTCTGCCTCTCTTTTGGCTAATATTAGTCAAGTCAGGAACATTATCAGGCTTTCTAATGTTAGATTTTCTGGGCTTGCCCCCTACATATGTTTCATCAACTTCAACTATGTTTTGAAGAGCATAATCACAATCATCAACCATTGCGCAGCGAACACGCATAGCAGTGTACCAAGCTGTTTTATAACTACAGCCTATGTTTTTTTGAAGTTGTTTTGCTGAAATGCCTTTTTTGGCATTAAGTATAAGAGCAACCATTAAAAACCAATTTTTCAAAGGTTGCCTTGTATCTTGAAAGATAGTACCAACAAACACACTAAAGTTACGTTTACAGTCATTGCAATGATGGCGTTTAGCTTCACTTTTAAGGCGTTTTGTTTTAATTGAGTGGCAATAAGGGCATTTTACAGTTTTGCCCCATCTTAGCTTTTCTAAATACAGCAAGCATTTCAGTTCTGTATTAAATTTTTTCTGTAATTCTAATAGATTCATGTTTAAAATATTAAATTTGTGTTAGTTACAAAATTAGGTATTCCATTATCGGGATACGTGCGTTAATCATTTTACTAATTAAAATCAAATCATATGAAAAAATTCAAACTTGCATTTCTTGTTCTTGCTGTCGGTTTATTTTTAATCACAGGATGCGGCAAAGATGGTCTTGATGGTAAGGCCACAATAAAATTTGATTGGGACTGGTATGTTGACACGTACTGGGACAACAATCCGGGAGTACCAACAACAATTTCAAAAATGGTACCGTATAGCACTCAGCCAGGAACATTTACTTATGAGTACGATTGTTCAGATGCTTACGATTCCTGGGGCTATTACGGCACTTACACTGTTATCATTAACCCCGGCGAGGAGGGTGGTTTTTTAAGTTCCGGTGATGACGGGTTTGATCGTGACTATTTATTTTATCTGAGAGGCAGTGGTTCTACATTATCTTACACTGAGAGCAAAGACATGGAGGTAAATCCGGGCAAACCTGAGTTGAAAAATATTACAAAATCAAAATCAACAGGAAACAAAATTGATGTAGGCGAGCCATTTACAGAAGTATTTTATACTGAAAACGCAAAAATTACTGTAGTAAAACAAAAGTTCATTTACGAATAGGGTTACAATGGGTTTAAAAAGGAGAAAGAGGCGTTTTTTTGCGCCTCTTTTTTATTTTGGCAATTAACAAAATTTAAAACGTTTGTTTTTGTATTTTTACTCCTTCAAAAATCTCTATTATATAAATACCCTGATGAAAAACACCATCTTATTGTTATTATTGGCAATTACAAGTTTTATTTTCGCTCAGAATGATTGTATTATATCTGCTAATGGTCTAGTAACAGATAATGCCCTAAAGAAAATTGAATATTCAAATGATAAGGCAACTATGGTTGTTTACCCGGGAAACTGGCAACAAGTAAATGCAGTTACTACATACAAGTATGATGGTTGCTCACAAATGGGGTGGGTATTTGGCAATAATGCATACCATGTAATAGGAGCCGGTGCAAAATTCCATACTGAAACTCCACTCGAAATTATTGGGGCATATTTTTGGTTTGGCTCAATTGCAGATGGCAACAATAATATAACTTTTTCTGTATTTGATTTTAGTGATAACAGGCCCGGCGATATTTTAACATCGAAAACAGTTTCTCAGAAAGATGTAACTAGCCTGGCAACTTATAATGTTTTACCTTCAGACTTTATAAATTCGTTTTACTTAGAATTCGACGAACCAATCATTGTAACAGGGGAATACTTTTTAGGATTTGATGTGTCTGAACTTATCTGGGAACAGCCCGGCGACGGCGCAGGTTTGGTTTCAGGCATGATTGGGCAAGGCGGTGGAGGTGCTGATATTGCATATATTTTATCTAAGGGAGAAGGATGGCAAATTGCTCAAGAATGGGACTATCAATTAAATCTGGATTTGGCAATATTTCCTGTTGTTACTAAAGAAATAGTAACATATTCTGTTTCATTCGTGCTCGACACAGAAGATGCTTGCTTTTATGAAAATATACAATTCGAACCGGAAATTCATAGCATTTTTGTTTCGGGGACTTTTAATGATTGGGCAATTCCCGGCAGTGACGATAATTACAAATTGACACAAAATGAAAAGACTGGAAATTCAACCAACAAAGCACAAACTAATAACAATGAATTTACTTTTTCATTAAACCTAGACATTGAAGAGGGCGAACACGAGTATAAGTATTTTCTTGTCATTGACGAGCCAACCTGGGAGCATGGAGAGTGGCAGGGCCCACCAAACAGGCAATTCAGTGCCAACCAGGATCTTTTTCTGGAAGATTTTGCTAATAGTGGGTGTAGCACAAATATATCTGAGATTGAAGAGAACAATTTATCCTTATTCCCAAACCCAACAAAAGATAAAATAATAATTTCTTCAGCTTCTTTAATTAAGCACATAAAAATAATCAGTATTGAAGGCAGATTGATCAAGAATTTGGAGATTAATTCGAACAATACAACAGTAGATCTTGAGCCTTATAAAAACGGAATATATATTCTACAGGCAACAACCGAAGAAGGAGCAAAATCATTTAAGATTTTTAAGGTGAAATAATATTGATTACATAAAGGATGATGACAGGGCATGCCTACCCAAGTAGTGACAGGGCATGCCAACCATAAGTAGTGACAGGGCATGCCCTGTTACTACTTATGGTTTTTGCGCTCCAACTCCGGCAACGTTTCCAAACAATTCAATAGCATCTTTCCATGGATATTTATTTGCAAACATGGTTGCGCTGGAAGATATGGTTCCTTGCTTATTTAATCCCATAGCTTCTCTCCATTGATTAGCAGGAGAGTTTGGGTCGTAATCAACTTGTTCGCTATATCTGGCGCTCAAATATCCTTCGAGGTAAGCCTTATTAACCTTCAATCCTTGAGGAATTTCGTTTTTATTGCCGCTAACGCTAGCAATTTCAAGATCATCAAGGTCTTTAGCATCAAGTCTTAATCTTGTATTGCTTGCAGGGCTATAATGCAAGTCTTTATCTTTATTAACAAAGAATATATTATTATCGATCTTAATCCAGTCGTTGTTGTTAAATCTTGTATGATCAACAGCAGCTAAAATGCTGGCGCCAATAATATTATGATGTATATTATAACTGCATTTAGTCATAATTCTCACACCATATCCCATATCCAGAAAATCCTTCAAACGGCTCCATGTGAAAAGGATTGTGTTATATGCAATTTCAACTTCACCGCAATTAGCCATAGTGTTGGGGCCGCCGGTACTAGCGCAGGTTCCGTAAATCTCAACAGCTGCCATTTTGTTTGCAACAAACACATTGTTTTGCACAGTGAATTTACCACTTCTATGCCCTGCTTGCACAGCAAAACTAGCGCCATTAAGAAAAACACAATTTTGCACAGTAACATCACCACCGGTTGTAGCACTTACGAATTGCAGCAAAGGTTCACCCACAGTTGAGTTCATATTGGCAAGTTTCTCTGTTGGGAGCAATAATCTACCGCCATCAACACCTTCAACAACTCCATCGTTTGAACTATAGGCATTTCGCTCACCACTGTCGAAAATGATATGGTCTATAACAGTGCCTGCAACATCTTTAGTAAATTTCAGCAATGCTTTGCGAGAAGTTTTAGCGCTGGCATTATCAGGTTGAATAAGGGTTGGATGGGCAACAATATTTTGCTTAGAGAAGTTTTCATCAAAACTGCCATAAAGTTTAACAGGTTTATAGCTTTCAATATATCCAACATTCATTGTCCCAAAATACACTCCACCGGCAATACGAATCTCTGCACCGGCTTGAGCAACATTGATGGCTTTATCAATGTTTTTAAAAGGAGCATCTTTGCTGCCATCATTTCTGTTGTTGCCATTATTAATTGAAACGTACAGCACCTGACTGCCGGATGACTGATTATTGGCAGATGATGATTGACTTGAAGGCTGATTACTCTCCTCTGTATTCTTTTCTTCCGTTTTTGACGATGGCAAATTCTTACCAACATTCCTCAAGTTTCCTACTTGAGCGCATAAAGCATTAGAAAATACTAGCATTATAGCTAGAATAAAAAAACTTTTTAATTTTTTCATGATTTATAGATTTTAGTTTTTAACTTTTTGTTTATTTCCACTTTATAGTTTTCAACTTTTAACTGTTAACTTTCTCCACTTCCGCATCTTCCTCATACAATATGTGACTAATAGGCTCGCTATATGAACCATCGTGCTGTTTATTTTTTTCTACGTGCAATGTAAAAAGTTTACAATTATTATCGTAGAACAAGGCAGCTATTTGCACTGTGGTTTCGCATGTGTTTTTAGTAATCCATTGTGTTTTGGTAGAATCTGCCCATTCCTGTATAGTTTTATTTTCCCATTGTTTAACAACAGACGCTTTTAAGATTTTCACATCAGGGTTATCTTTAAAGAGAGTCTTTTTCGCAGCATTAATTGCAATGTCAGCCTCGGCGCCTGTAATTGCCTCAGGTCTCATTGCGGTACGTTTTCTACGCTCAACTAATCTTGCATCATTCAAGTCGGCAAGATTTTTCAAGGCAGTAGTAATTCCTTCCAGACCTCTGGGGTTTTCAGCAAACAAAGGCATAATTTCATCCAATCTAGCAGAGAAATCATCCATTTCTTTCGATGAAATGCTGTATGGTTTTAGGTTAGGATCATTTTGCCAAGCAATATCACGATTTAGGAAGTCTATTCTTTCTTCGATAGCCTCAACAATACTTTCAGCAAGATGTTTTGAAGTATCGTTTAGGTTGCCCATGAAAAATTGAATTCTCTGTTTATTATCATTAGCGAGGCTTTCAAGCGTGATTGATTTTTCACCGGGAAAACAAATTTTTTCGTATTCATCCAAAATGCTTTGAGCTTTTAAGAAGTGTTCTCTTTGTTCTAATAGAAGCTGAACATTATGAGGTGTGCCATCAAAATAAGGAATAGACCTGAATTTATCTTCCCAAGCTCGGCTCAACTCCATAGATTCAGCAGCAGCCTGCTCATTCGCTTTTGCTTCTTTGGCTTTTTCAGCAGCTGCATAAGAAGCCTCTAAGGATAGTTTTTGAATATGCTCTTTAAACTCTTGAATCTGAGGAATATCCGTCATCGGACCTGCAAATCTTGAATAATAATTATCAAGTTCTTTCTTAGCCCAATCAAGTTCTTTTTTAACAATATGATCGCGAATACGATTTATCTGAGCCTGCACTTCAAAAGGAAGTTCATTATTGCCGCCCTGACGGGTAACAACGCCCTTACGCTCAAGGTCTTTGCGCATTTTTTCAATTTTCTGCGACAAAGATTTCACTTGAAAATCGTCAGGAATTTGTTGTTTAGCAGTTGACAAAAGTTCATCGGCTTTATTAAGTAGCTCAACTGCTTCTTGATTTTTTCCGCTAAACATATTTCTTTCAGCAGTGCGCAAAAAGCCATTTACTTCCTGCAGTATTTTCTTAGGATCTTCCATGTTTTTGGTTTTGAGGTTATTTATTTTCTTCAGTTTTTTCTTTTCATTTAATTCCTTTCTAGATATACTCCGATTCGCGTTTAACACTTTGTGTTGTAGAGCGAATAGACGTTGACAATCCAAGAATTCTTCTGATTTGTGATAAAATTTGATTTAATGCGTTCATGATTTTTGGTTTTTTGGGATTGATAGTATTATGATTTAATAATAGAGGCGCCAATGAAGACGCCTCCATGAGATAATTAATTATTTATTAACAACAACTTTTTTCATTAAGATCTGTTTTTCAAAATGGATTTTTACAATGTAAATTCCATTTGGCAAATGGGAAAAATTTATTGTGGAGACGCCAGGCATGTCGTCTCTAAAGGGTTCAATAATTATTTGTTCCCCATTAATTGAGATGATTTCAATCATTTTTGCATTTTCAATTCCTGTAATGTTTATTACATCTTTTGCCGGATTTGGGAAAATTGACACATTATACAAATTACCTAATTCTGAAATTGAAGTAATTTCAGAAAAATTTGCTGTAATATTCACATCTGCAGCAGGCATTGTAAAAGTATATGTAGCATCTTCTGACAGCACATATTCGCCGTCAGTCCAGCTAATAAACTCATAGCCATCATTTGCTGTAGCTTCTAATGTAACCTCTGTGCCGGAGTTGTGATTTCCTTGGCCGCTCACACTGCCTGCCCCAACCGGATTTAATGTAATAAATACACTAAAAGTTGCACTATAATGATAAAAACTTTTATAAGACAGAGCCCATTCATTTGTATTGTAATCCCAATCAAATTCTGTCATTAATAAGATTTCGTTTAAGTCATTTTTTTCATAAACGGTTTTACTAGTGCCAATCCAAATTTCATTAACGCTATCCCAGTAATAGGAAGCACTGTATGTGATTTCCTCCCAGCTAGAACCACCATTGAAATCATTTTCCGTTTTGCTTGTAGGAATCCAGCTTTCATTTACACTATCCCAACTTAAATAACTTACAAACAAAGTATAAAGCCCATATTCATTGTTTTCAATTTCATTTTTTCTATATCCGGTCCAAACTTCATTTGCAATACTCCATAGGTAAAGTGCTTCAACAGAAATAAGCCCATATTCATCATACTCGTATTCATACTTACTGTACTTAACCCACTCTTCATTAGTAGTATTCCAGTTTTGTCTTAATGTAAGAATCAAGAAATCATCTTCATCGTATTCATATTCCCTTTTTGCAGAGAAAACCCAATCTTCACTGGTGGTTTTGTAGCTATACGAACTCCATAAAGTTATTTTCCCTTGTTCATTAAAATCAGATTCTTCTTTGTAAGTATTTTCCCATGTTTCACTTACATTATCCCATACAAAAAATGTTTCCCTCGCAATTTTGCCGAATTCATTGTATTCATACTCTGATTTCCAACTAAAAACCCACTCTTCAGTAACATTATCCCAGACAAAGGCAGTCTCCAGAGTTTTAAGCACTTGTTCATTGTACTCGTACTCCTTTTTATCTTTATAGATCCATTCAGCATTATCACTATTCCAGTTGAAGGTAGTATACTTAATGGTTTTGCCTTGTTCATTTTTTATGTATTCATGTCTACTGCTTCCAATCCAAGTTTCGCTATTTATATTCCAGATGTACCTTGCTTGTAGAGTTATGTAGCCATTTGCATCGTAATCATATTCATCTTTCATGCTTCTAACCCACTCATTATCTGCGCCATTCCAATTATAAAGTACTTTTAAAATCAACTCCCGGTGCTCATTGTATTCCATTTCAATTTTTCCTTGGTTAATCCAATCTTCAGCATCAGGATTCCATATTTGTGTTATTTGAAAAGTGTTGCTCCCTTGCTCGTTATATTCATATATAACTCTGCTCTTTAGCAATGAGTCAGTTTCAGTTGTAAATTCATATTTATATATTGAGTCGAGGAGAAAATCAGCACTATTGAATTTTAAAACGCTAAAATCATCAATCAACTCTGTATTTTGTGTTAACCCATTATATTCTAGTTCTGAAAAATGCAGATAGTTTTCAATCCCATTCATTTTTGTTGTCAATTCAATTTGCGCTTTGGCACCGGCAATGGAATAGGCCAAGCAAATTATCATGGCAATTATTTTTAAAGTTTTCATTTTTTGAGGTTTTTAGGTGTAATTGAAATTTGTTAATTTTTGGCTTTATTTGGATACTTTGTTTGCATAGAGACGTCGGTTGTTTGCATAGAGACGCCAAGCATGGCGTCTCTACATTATTTATTCAATATCAATTTTCGTGTTATGATTTGATTTTCGAAATGGATTTTTATAATGTAAATTCCGTTTGGCAAATGCGATACATTAATTGTAGAGATGCCATGCTTGGAGTTTGTGTGTTTGGAGACCCCAGGCATGGTGTCTCTACATGGTTCAATAATAATCGGTTTTCCGTCAATCGAAAAAATTTCAATCATCTTTACATTTTCAGTGCCTGTAATGTTTATTACATCTTTTGCAGGATTTGGGAAAATCTGAATATTAGACATGTATTCGGCGATATTATTCGCTTGGTGAACATTTATCAGGATGTTACTTTCATAATCATAATCAAATGTTACTGTAAGATTTATATTTACGGCGTCAGGAAATAATTCAAGTATTTTTTCACTTATAATAGTAAGTGCGTTTCCACTAATTGAATAATCAACATCAAGAGTCAAAATATGATTATTTACACCATCGTTGCCTTTAATATTTACAATTTCCGCAAGGTCGTTCCATTTAATTCCAAAATTGATATTTTGAACATTGTTTAAATAGATTGTAGATTGTGCTGGGTTTATTTCTGCAGGAATCACATTTCTACCTCTTATCCCGAAAATTACAGATCTACTGCCACCATTGTATATCCCAATTTCTGCAAATGTTTTCCATTCGTTTGTAGGAAAGTAATTCTCACTAAAGTCTCTAAAACATGGAATGGATCCGAATTCTGCATTAGTTGTGCCTATTTCCCAATAACCTTCATATAAACTTTGTGCATTTTCATAATAACCGGTAATTGAAATCCAATATTTCGTTTGTCCGTCAAGAATTAAGCGCTGACTGATAGGAATAAGGTAATTATTTGTATTATAAACAATTTCTTCGAAAACAATTTCGCCGGGCAAATCATCATTATTGTCAAATATCGAAATCATAAAACCGTCATTTATTCCATTCAAACTGACTCCATCTACAAGCACATTATCAACAACCCAGTAACCAACTTCGAGCTCAAAGTCATCGGCAGTTTGAGTTACGCCGTTTGGAACAGCTCCCAACGTAGTAGATGCAACACCGAATAAGGTTGATGAAGTTAAGTTTTGTCCATAAATTACGTTACTAACATTAATGTTTGTTGAGGCAATATTATTTTGCGGATTCTGGTCGAGTTCGTAAAAGACTTCTGCTTCAACTGTATAACGACCGTGATTAGCTGTCCAACTTTCATTTGATGAAACAGAATAATAAGTTTCTCCAAAAGGTATTGTTACATTAACGGTATCGGCAAATACAATTCCATCAACGTTGTAAATCGTAAAAACAACAGCAACCTCAACTTCTTCGCTGCTATTATTTGACAATATTGTTATTGGCTCAACCAAACTATTCTGTTCGTAATGAATTTCCGCTTCAACTTTAACAACACTAACATCGTGAAATATTACTTTTTCCTGAAATTTAAAATCATCTACAACAAATATGTTTTTGGAGCCGGATTGAACCGTTTTAATTTGAACTCTTACAGTTTGCCCCTTAAAATCGGACAAATCAACTTTCTTGGTTTGACAAACTAAATTATAAATATTCTCAATCAGGCTGCTGTTCGAATATATTATATTCCCATCAATATCAGAAAGTTGAAAATGGAATTCATCATCATCAGGAGTATTGTTATTGTTACTTAAATAATTTGAGTATCTAAGAGCAAATTCGAATTCGGCATCAATATCATCGGGTATCTGAAAATATGGACCTGTTAATACAACCTCCCTGCCTGCTATTTGCTGATGGCTTGTTCTGATTGAATTTCCGTTGCAAGCCTTATTATTGCTCAAAAACCAATCATTTGTACTCTCAATATCCCACATTACCAAATCTTCTTCATTTTCGAATTCCTGTATATAATTGATTGTCGCCGGGTTAGAAAAAGAAATTCTTCTGGTTTTTATGTTATTTTCTACATAAACATCGTAATATTGTGCTTCTACGCTAACGTAATAAGATTTCTCCGAATAAAAAGAAACATCGTTAAAAACTACAATAATAGAATCATTAACATTTATTGGTTCAGGAAGAGTAATAAAATCTGTCAGTTGCCCATCTATTCTTAATTCTATGTCGCATTCAATAATTGGATTTGTGCCTTTATTCTTTATTACAGCATAAACGTCATAATCGCCGGGGAATGTGTCTTTTGGGGAAAAAATATCCGAAACTTCGATATCGTGATACGAACTAACAATAGCTGGACCTTGCACTTTGTCAATAAAAATTCCATTTCCGTTAAAATTATGATATCTGAAAGCCAGATAAACTTCTTGTCCGGCGTAGGAGCTGAGATTTATTGTTTTCTGCGTAAATTCATAAAAATAATCTACATCTATTTCGTAAGACTCCAGACTTGTGAAATTTGCCGTATTATTGTTGGTTGTCGAAATCCAAACCGAAAAATCGTTTCCTGGAAAAATATTAGTAAACATATGCTTTATCCAGAAGGAAAATTCATCGCCATCACTTACACTAAGTTTTGGAGTGATGAGCCAATCAAGTCCCTCGGGAATATCGAAAGACATTTTTGCAGACGCTTTACCTTCAAAAATAGTATTTGTATCTCTTTCCCAAACTTTATCGCCGGCTTGATTAACTATTGTCCAGTATGGTGGAGGGAAAACAGTATATTCAAAACCTTCGTTTAAATACACCTGAGCAAATGTTGTGTTTGCAATAAAGATGATTACTAAAAATTGAAATATTTTTTTCATGTTTTATTAGTTTTTAGATTCTTTTTTGATTTGTTTTCTGCTAAGCCTTTTATCATAGATCTTAAAACCATGTTCTGATTCTTAATATATTCCGACTTCAAATTAAGCAAGGTTTTATTGTTGGGATTCAAACAGAGATCTGAATCAAGCATTATCTCAGCTTTTTGCATCATATTAGCCGCTTCTAGAAGCATTCCATTTCTGCGCAATTTTTCGGCTGAGAAAAATATTTGCTTTGTAATAATCGACAATGAAGAATAATATAGTTTGGACATAATATCTATAAACACTCTTTTTGACAAAACATGGATTGAAATGTTGCCAACAAAAGTATTACTTCATTGATGTTTGAGGCAATCGGGTTTATTCCTCAAAATCTAATCAGGAAAATAACGGATACAAAAATGTTCAAGGAAGATTACAATTTAACAAATCCTTTTTTAATGGCATATTTGACCATATCAATAGTATTTCGCAAATTGAGTTTTTCAAGAATATTATTTTTATGAGTTTCAACAGTGCGAACTGATATATTGAGTTTGTCTGCAATTTCTTTAAAGCTCAAACCATCAGAGAAGGCTTTAACAACATCTATTTCTCTTTCACTGAGCTCGCTATTAGGAGCTAATGAGTTAGTTTTACCTTTTATTATAGACACATAACTCTTGTATATAATGCTGCTAATAGATTCTCCGTAATACTCTTCTCCTATAGAAATACTATTAAGTGCAGCAATAAGCTCTTCTCTTGAACTTTCTTTAGAAAGAAATCCAACAGCGCCGGCTTTAATAGCAGAAATTACATACTCTTCTTCTGCGTTTGCACTAAGAATTAATACTTTTATTTCCGGATAATTAATGTTTAGAATCTTTGTTATTTCTACTCCGTCCATTACAGGCATTCCAATGTCAAGAATAATAATATCAGGTTTTATATTTTCAATAATATTAAATAATTCTTTCCCTGAGTTTACATCTGCTGCAACTAGAAAAGATTTATTACCAAACAGCATAGCCCTAACTCCTTCTCTAACAATTTTATGATCATCAACTAAAATAATTTTTTTAACAATTTCCATGATATAATATTTTTTTCTATCTCAAATTATCGGAAATAAAACTTTCGTATTTTAAACGTCAAATATAAACAATGAATAAAAGAACATTTATAATATTTGAAAATTTCAAGGTTATTTAACTTTTCAATCATTTGTTTATATAATCTTAAAGTGACAGCTTTATTAATGTTAAAAAGAAATTTAAAAAAAAGAAATTAATTTTTTTTGATAATACAATACAATTTATCTTTGTTTAAGCACAATCTCAAACCCAAACCTATGATACATAAATCAACAAATATTTTTGCTTGTATAATCCTATTATTTGGATTAACATTCTGCCAGTCATCAAAAAAAAACCTTCAAAGCAATGCAAGCAACCAAGAAAAAATTTCTACAAGTATTCATTTATTCGTGAGTGATTCTGTAGAAAGAAATGACGCAGAAACAATTCTAAGCTTTTTCTCTCAGAATGAAAAAGTAAAAAGATTCAGAAAAGTTGAAATTTGCGAACAAATTATATCTGGAACAATTATAAACAAAGAAACTGAATTTCTTATAAATTTATTTGATGATACAAGTTACGAATCGACATTAAACAATTCATCATTACGTTCGGACAAATCTATTATTTACAATTTTAGCCTTAAAGAACTCGACAATGTAACCCTTTTACTCTCATCAACAAATAATAGGGTACTTGGCAATTTGCATATTCCTAATACAGATCAGTTTTTTACAATTATTAGCAATCCCGACACCGGAGAACATTTTGTTATTGAAATGCAAGCATCAGACAGAGACATAATAGAATCCGGCCCGGTGATGAGAGCTCCTGCCTACACCGGTTTAATACAATATCAGCAACCTAGCGGACAGATTATTGAGATTTATCTTAAAGGAGATGAAAGAATTAAATATGCTGAGACAACAGATGGTTACACTATACTTTCAAACACCGATGGAGAGTATTTTTATGCAACCTTGGATAAAAAAGGTGATATGATTATTTCAGACATTTCTGTATCTCCAATAGAAAGTAGATCTCAGGAAGAAATAACTTTCTTAAATAACACTCCAAAGAATCTTTCTTTTTCTGATAAACAAATAGAAGAATTTTTGAAAAAATTCAACTAATCTGATTCTTTATTGTTATTTGATTTATTGATTATTCAATTTCATTTTTGTATTATTTAACAGAAAATGAGATTGTTCGGATAACCAAACAAGAATTAAATGTTTATTTTTGTCAGATTATTATCAACATTATATCGAAGCATTAACCAACCTAAACAAAAAAAACCAAACCTATTCAATACTTATTTACAAACAAAATGCAACTGTTATGAAAAAATCATTAACATTTATTTACTTAGTTTTTCTGTTTTTCCAGATTTTCAATTTATCTCAACCCGTATTATCGGTACCGGCTTATCCTCATCCGATTGAATTTAAACAACCTGACGGGAGTATAATTACAATTCAACTAAAGGGCGATGAAAAAGTTAACTGGGCTGTTACAATGGATGGTTATACAATCCTATCTACAAAAGAAGGAGAGTATCAATATGCTTTACTTGACGAAGAGGGAGACTTAACTTTCTCCGGAGTAAAAGTGTCAAATATTGAAAAAAGAACTTACAATGAAGAGTACTTTTTAAAATCTTTACCAAAAGGTCTTTTTTACAGTGAAAAGCAGGTTAATATGCTATTGTCGGTTTGGGAAATGAAGGATAATGCTGCTAAAGCTTTTCCAACAACCGGAGATAGAAAACTTTTTTGTGTTTTGATGCAAACACCGGATATATCTTTCACAAAAACCAAGGCAGAGTTTCAAGCTCTTTTCAATCAGTTAAATTATACTGTGGGTGGAGCTACCGGAAGCGTTAAAGACTATTATCTTGAAAACTCATACGGGCAATTAAATTTAACAACCGATGTATTTGGCCCTTATACAGCAAGCCAAAACATGGCAAATTATGCCAGCGACGCAAGGCCTTTAGTAACTCAGGGTGTTCAAGCTGCAAATGCTGAAGCAAATTTTGCAGATTATGATAATGATAATGATGGTTCAGTTGATGGAGTTTATATGATTTTTGCGGGATACGGTCAGGAAGCCGGTGGTGGCTCAGGAACAATTTGGTCGCATGCTTGGTCTATTAGCCCAATTCAACTAGATGGAAAATGGATTTCAAGATATGCTTGCTCTCCTGAACTTCGTGGTAATTCCGGAACAAACATTACAAGAATAGGAGTTATTGGTCACGAGTTTGGCCATGTACTTGGTGCGCCTGACTATTATGACACAGACTATGAAACCGGAGGTCAATTTACCGGAACAGGACAATGGGATATGATGGCAGGCGGTTCTTGGAACAATGGTGGTGCAACACCCGCGCATCACAACGGTTTTACAAAAGTGTTTTTTTTTAATTGGGCATCTGCAACTGTATTAAATAGTGCTGCAACAATTACATTAAAAAATGCTGCTGAATTTAGCGACTCTTTCTACAGATATAATACAAATACATCAAACGAATATTTCTTTATAGAAAATCGCGAAAAACATAAATTTGATGAGTACATTCCAGGAAGTGGATTAATAATTTATCATGTTCACTCGGGAGTTATGAATTCTGCTAACAGCAATTCAATTAATACTACGCATCCTCAAAGAATGTATCCTGTAGCACAAAATGCTTCCATGGACCCAACAAGTGACCCTAATTCATATGGAACAATAAATGCTGCAAATTGCGCATGGACAGGAACAACAGGCAAAACTTCATTTACTGATGCTACTCTTCCAAGCTCAAAATCATGGGCAGGAGCAAATACAAATAAACCTATTACAAATATTCTTAGAAATGCCGGAGCAAAAACTGTTACTCTTGATTTTATGGGTGGTAATGTGACTCCGAATGTTGTGACTTTCAACGTATCCGACCAGTACGGAAACAAAATTGAAAATGCTCAGATTACCGTAACTAAGACTTCAAAAAATGTAAACGTTATTTCTAATAGAGTTGAATCCACGAATAATTACCCTATTAATTCCGACGTCTTCTCAGTACAAAAGGCTGAAAAACCGGTTCCAATGCCTGAGAACAAGGATGAAAAACATACATGGGTTCATTGGGACGACGGGATATATGCCAATTCTATTGGCCTAACCGGAGGTGGAACCTTAACAATTGCATCAAGATGGGAATCATCGGATATATCGGCATATAATGGTATGGAAATTACGAAAATCAGGGCATACGTAAACACATTACCTACAACCGCAACACTTAAAATATGGCAAGGAAATAATCAGAGCTCACTTACTGAAGTAAGAAGCCAAGTTTTTACTACCAGTGCTAGCAGCTGGAACGAGATTACACTAAGTTCTTCATACACTATTAATGCTTCTCAAGAATTGTGGTTTGGAGTAGTATATGTTCATGACAATGGAATACACCCTGCAGGAATTGATGCAGGTCCTGCTATTATAGGCAATGGAGACAAAGCAAAAATAAACGATGGCGATTGGGTGAATCTTTCTGACTATGGTTTTGGGAATTGGCTTCTTCAGGCGTACATAGAGGGCGAACAAACCATAGTCCTATATACTGATGCCAACGGTCAGGCTAGTTTTGAAGCTGAGCTTTCAAGTTATTCTTATGACGCCGAGAAAACAGGATATACCTCTGCTAATGGCAACTTTACTGTTACAGGAGAAACTACTACAGTAAACATTATACTTCAAAATCAAAGCACAACAACTCCTGTTGTGACAACCGGAACTATTACCAACATAGGCTCAACAACGGCAACAGGATCAGGCAATGCAACATCAGACGGAGGCTCTACAATTACAGTTAAGGGCGTAGCTTATGCTACAACACAAAACCCGACTACTGCCAATAGTACCGCGCCGGGCGGAATAGGGACCGGAAGTTTTACAGCTAATATGACCGGACTAACCCCGGGTACATTATACTATGTTAGAGCTTATGCAACCAATGCTAATGGCACAACATACGGCAATCAGGTTTCTTTTACAACTTATGCTCCTCCAACTGTTACTACATCAGCTGTTACCAGCATTACAACCTCAACAGCTACTGCGGGAGGTAATGTAACAGCAGATGGAGGTGGCACTGTTACAGCAAGAGGAGTTGTTTACGCAACAACACAAAACCCGACTACTGCCAATAGCGTTGTGTACGCAGGAACAGGCACAGGAAGTTTTACTGCTCCTTTAAGCGGACTTACTGCAGGAACATTATACTATGTAAGGGCATTTGCAACAAACACTTATGGAACAACATACGGCAGTCAAGTGTCGTTTACAACAACTTCTCCTTTATATCCACCTACTGTTACTACAGCAGATGTATCTAATATTACAATGAATTCTGCTAATGCAGGAGGTAATGTAACTGAATCCGGAGGCGCAACAGTTACTTCTAGAGGGGTTGTTTATGCGACAACACAGAACCCGACTACTGCAAACAACTCGGTTTCGGGAGGAAGTGGAACAGGTAGTTTTAATGTAACATTAAGTTCATTAATTCCAAACACTACATATTATGTAAGAGCATTTGCCGTTAACAGTCAAGGGACATCATACGGAGCACAAAAGTGGTTTACAACTGCCGAGGACAACACTTCTATTTCTGACAATAATGATAAAAAGAACATAGAGGTTTATCCTAATCCGGCTAAAGATGTTGTTAGTGTTTCATCAAGAAACAGTATTATTGACATCAGAGTATTTGACATATTTGGAAATCTTGTTTATTCTTCAAACATAAATGAATCGGCAGATTTACATCAAATAAACATCAGCGATTTTTCTGCAGGAATTTATTTTGTACAACTAAGAAATATTGACGGATTATTTACAAGCAAGCTGCAGGTTTTGAAATAAAATCATTAGAAAATAATGGAATAATTGAAAGGCTTAAAGCTTTCTTATTCCACTATTTTCAATAAGAATTAGCTTTTGCTTGTATAAAGTGCCTATAGATTTCTTGAAATTCTTTTTACTCATTTGAAAAGCCCTGTAAATATCATCTGCAGGGCTTTTATCGTTAAACTCCATAAATCCATTATTAGCTTCTAAAACTTCGAGAATTTTTGCAGAAAGAGAATCTATCTTTTCATATCCGGGTTTTTCAAGGAAAAGATCAATTTTTCCATCAAGTCTTATTTGCTTGATATAACCTTTCATGCGCATTCCGGTACTTATCTCTTTGAAAATCTCATTTTCGTAAAGCATGCCTATGTGTTTCTGATTTATAATTGCATTATAACCTAAATCAGATCGAGTCCAAATTATTAAATCAACCTCCTCTCCTTCTGTATAAACTGCCGGTTCAATGTCAATAAATTTCTCCAAACGCGCAGTTGCCGTAATCCGCTTGCTTAACATATCAATGTATAAATACACCAAATAATTTTTGCCTTCAACCATTTTGGCATTTTGCTCTTTAAAAGGAACAAACAAATCCTTGTCTAAACCCCAATCAAGGAAAGCTCCAATATTATTAACCTGCTTTACCATCAGATAACCAAACTCTCCAACCATTGCTTTAGGAGTTTGAGTTGTTGCTATTAAACGATCTTCCGAATCAAAATAAATAAAGGCTTCAACATCTTGATTAACCACTGTTCCCTTAGGAACCCACTTTGTTGGCATAAGAATTTCACCGGATTCTCCGGCGTCTAGGTATATTCCAAAATCAAGTATTTTTGCAACCCTAAGAGTATTTAGCTTTCCAACTTCCATCTTGTTTGTTTATTTTGATGATTAATATTATTTGGTAAAACGCTTTTTTCACCCACTATAATGCAATAATTATATTCTCTAAAACATAGCAAATATAAAGTATTAAACGCCAACATTTTTAAAATATCATTCTTGATTTACCTATATAAAATTTAAAGAGTTTAACTTGAAAAGCCCAAAAATTTTGTTTCCCGCAGATTTCGCAGATTTAAGCAGATTGTATATCTTTGATTATCAAAATTTAAAACCTCACCGCCATGATAAAAATAATCAACATTATTATGTTTGCCGTTATGATAGGGATGAACTATCTGGCAAATGCACTGCCCTTAAACGGAAAAACAACAGGAGAGCTTTCAGCTCAGTATCCAAATTTATTTGTACCTGCAGGAATCACATTCTCAATTTGGGGCGTGATTTATTTATTACTGTTTGCTTTTGTGGTTTTGCAATTTGTAAACAACAACAAACAACTAGTTGAGATAATAGGATGGGCTTTTGCAATCAGTTGCATACTTAATGGTTTGTGGATTGTTGCATGGCATTATGAGAATTTGCCGGTTTCATTGGTAATTATGATTGC
The DNA here is from genome assembly GCA_964601515.1 of uncultured Bacteroidales bacterium. GTDB lineage: Bacteria > Bacteroidota > Bacteroidia > Bacteroidales > UBA7960 > PWND01. Next base: position 18,256 of record CAZRNU010000006.1, read on the forward strand.
ATTGTTAGCAATTCTAATTTATATCAACCTACAATTAAAAGGCACAAATCTAACATTCGCTAAATCCGCTTTTGGCATTTATCTGGGTTGGATATGCATTGCCACAATAGCAAATGCTACAGCACTACTCGTAAACTATGGATGGAACGGATGGGGCGTTGAGCCTGCTACATGGACAATAATATTAATTACTATCGGATTGTCTATAGCATCGATTACTGTATTAAAACTCCAAAACCCATATATAGGAATAGCTGTTGTTTGGGCATTTGCCGGAATTTTAATCAAACGATATGATTCTATATCAGGTGGCTTCGACTATTCCTCTATCGCCATAACAGCAATTATTGCAATAATTTTTATGGCAACAATTACAATTTACAAATTTGTAAAACCCGCCTGATTTTTTAAAATTTCTCCATATTAAATGAAATGGCGTCGGTAGGGTCAAGGCAATGCCTTGACCCTACCGGCAATGCCTTGACCTACCGACCGAACACATCAATTTTCTTTCAAATTATAAATTGCATCCATGTTTTTTTGCATATATATTTCATTTTGATATTTATTTTATGCTTTATTTGATATTTTGTAACCTGTTTTGCGTTTTTAACTATTATTTTTAATTTTATTTGCCATTTTATAAAACATTTTATTACTTTTGTCGGAAAATAATTATAAAATTTTTCATTAACATTTAAAATTGATAACATTATGAAATTTGACCCGGCATCAAACATTCAGGATTTATTGCAATTTGGCGAGTTTGGAGATGTAAACCCATCTATTACAGACTCAGCAACCTACACTTTCCTTGAGGCAAAAACGATGGTAGATACTTTTTCAGGTGAGCAGCAAGGATGCTTCCTTTACTCAAGACACTGGAATCCATCTAACAGATATTTGGCGGAAGCTTTAGCTGCAATGGAAGGTACAGAAAGCGCATGGGTTACCGGATCAGGGATGGCAGCCATAACTAATGCAATCTTGCAACTTTGCGACACAGGCTCACATATAGTTTCAAGCGTTACCACTTATGGTGGAACATTTGCTTTCCTTGCTAATTATCTTAAGAAATTCAAGATAGATGTAACGTTTGTTGACCCAACAAACCTTGAGCAAATTGAAAAAGCAATTCGCCCGAACACCAAGGTTATTTATACAGAAACCATGACTAACCCAATGTTGCAGATTTCTGATATTGAGTCGATATCAAAAATTGCAAACAAGCATGGTATAAAAGTGGTTGTGGATAATACATTTACCCCGATGATAGTGGCTCCTGCTAAACTTGGAGCGCATATTGTGGTTTACAGTATGACAAAATTTATAAATGGAAAAAATGATTGCGTAGCAGGTGCAATATGCGCCGATGCTGAGTTTATTAATGCATTATCTGACGTAAATACAGGAACATCTATGCTGTTAGGCCCTGTGCTTGACCCCCTTCGTTCTTCAAGCATTCATAAAAATCTTCATACACTACACATCCGCATGAAGCAGCATAGCCACAACGCAATGTATCTGGCAAAAAAATTCAAAGAATTAGGTTTGAAATATAACTACCCCGGAATGCCGGAGCATCCTCAACATGAACTTTTCAAAAAAATGATGAACCCTGAATTCGGATTTGGAGGATTAATTGCAATTGACATGGGAACTGCTGAAAAAGCAACTAAGCTGATGGAAAAAATGCAGCAAAAAGGAGTGGGATATCTGGCAGTAAGTCTTGGGTACTTTAAAACATTGTTTAGCAATTCAGGCAAAAGCACATCAAGTGAGGTGCCGGATGAAGTCCAAAAAGCAATGGGTTTATCGGAAGGATTAATTCGATTCTCCGTTGGTCTTGATAACGACATCGAAAGAACATTTAATATGATAAATGAATGCCTGAATGAAGTTAAATAACATGCACCATTGATCTGATTTTCAGGGTAATATTAAAATGCTGTAACGGGAATATTGTTTTTAATAATTAAAAGTTAAAAAACAATACTTGAAATTCCGTTACAGCTTTTTATTCAAAAAAAACGGATATAGTAAATACTCTTTTTTATTTTATTATTTTTGTTCTTGTATTTATCTGTCTCAAAAACTTCAATTATGACAAAAAAGGATAATAAATTTCATAAAGTTGTTGATGTAGACAAGTTGGTAAAAGACAGTAAAAGCAAAATTGCTCGTTACTTTCCACGTTTTATTATTTCCTGGATTAAAAAAACCCTGTGTCAAGATGAGCTAAACATAATCCACAATAAATATCTTGATAAATTTGGGGTGGAATATGTGAATGCCTTGATAGATGAGCTCGACATAAAAATTAAAATGCACAATGAAGACGCTATACAAAAAGCCGATAGATGTATTTTTGTCGCAAACCATCCTTTAGGAGCAATAGATGCATTATCCTTTCTTCATTGCATTCACAAATTAAAAGGCAAAGTCATTTCTCCGTCAAATGAATTCTTCAATTACATCCCCAACTTAAGACCTTTAATTGTTGGAGTTAATGTTTTTAAAAGAAATGATAAAGAGCATATTGATAAGATAAACGAAGTCTTTATGTCTGATGCTCAGATTATGATTTTTCCGGCAGGATTGGTTTCCAGAAAAAAAGGAGGTCAGATAAAAGATCTTGAATGGCATAAATCATTTGTGTCAAAGGCAGTGCAAAATAAAAGGTTTGTAATTCCCACATATATAACAGGAAAAAATTCCAAGAAATTTTACAGAATTGCCAGATTAAGAAAATTATTCGGTATTAAATTGCCAATAGAAACTTTGTATTTACCTCAAGAAATGCTGAAAAATAGGGGATATAGCATAGATCTTACATTCGGAGAGCCTATTCCGTATACATATTTTGACAAAACAAAATCTCCCCACGAATGGGCCCAACATGTTAGAGATTTGGTTTATAACATTGCTAAATAATTTTCCCATGAAACCATTATTTTCAAACCCATCTATTCTTGTAATAGTTCTATTATTAATGGCCGGCTGCTCGGTATTCAAATCAAAAAAAACGGTAGAATCTGCAATCCCGCATGAACTTCAGGATTTCTTATCTGATTTCGAAAAAGCTGTGAAAAGCCAGAATAATAAAAAAATCTTATCAATGATGGATAAAGAATATTTGACTGAGCAACATGATATATTCCTTAAAGGGAACACATCTCAGTTTCTTAATGAATTCTTTTGCGGAGAACTAACCAATGGAAGAGGATTTAAGTGCCTGAAATTTAATGAACTAAAAAATGCCAGTAAGATTAACATTATAAAAGACCTTGATTATTATGTTGTAATGTACGAAATTTCTGATTCAGAAGACAGTATAATTACGTCATGGACAATTTCAGTAAGAGAAATAAAAGGAAAAATTGTTTACGGATTAGTCGGAGCAATGGGTTAGCATTTATAAACTGAAAAGAAAAATAAAAAGCCCTGCAATCTATTGATTTTCAGGGCTTTTTGTTGACCGACAAGGATTCGAACCTTGACAGACAGCTCCAAAAACTGTAGTGCTACCGTTACACCATCGGTCAATTTCCGTTTCGGGTGGCAAAGATATACAAAATATTTTTTCAAACAATATTTTTCTAAAAAATGATTCGATTTTCTTAAATATCTTATTCTTTTCTTTATTTTGACAAGGGTATAGAGGCACAGGGGTATAGGGTATAGGGTATAAGGTATATAGAAAATTAAAAACCTATACACTTACCCCTACGATTGCTGATTCAATACTTCTTCCTATTAGCAAAAGCCACAAGAGAAAGCATTACGGGCACTTCTACCAAAACACCTACAACAGTAACAAGAGCTGCAGGTGATTGCAATCCAAACAATGCTATAGCCACCGCCACCGCCAATTCGAAAAAGTTACTTGCACCAATCATAGCTGCCGGTGCACAAACTGCATGATTGAGCTTTAATTTTTTTCCACCGTACCATGCTATAAAAAATATGAAATAGGTTTGAATTACCAATGGAACAGCAGCTAATAAAATAATGAACGGATTATTTAAGATATTCTGTCCTTGAAAAGCAAATAATAAAACTAATGTGATTAGCAAAGCAAGTATGCTTACCGGTTTCAATTTTGGAAGAAACACATTTTTAAACCACTCCTCTCCTTTTGAATGAATTAGAAGTCTTTGAGTTATTACTCCGGCAACAAGTGGGATAACAACAAAAATCAGAACGCTGGCAAACAATGTGTCGTAAGGCACATGAATTTGCTCAACTGCCGGCAAAACAACATTTGTAAACTCAATCAACAATCCAACAATTGGAACAAACGCCACCAGTATTATAAGATCATTTACTGAAACTTGCACCAGTGTATAATTTGGGTCGCCATCCGTTAGATACGACCAAACAAAAACCATAGCTGTACAAGGTGCGGCACCTAAAATTATTGCTCCGGCAATATATTCCCCTGCCATTTCAGGAGTAATCCATGCCTGATAAAGCTTTGAAAAGAACAGCCAAGCAAAAAACGCCATTGTAAAGGGCTTAATCAGCCAGTTAATAATTACCGTCCAAACAACACCTCTTGGCTTTTTACCCACCTTCTTTATACTTGTAAAATCAATCTGTAACATCATTGGGTAAATCATAAGCCATATCAAAATTGCAACAGGTATATTAACTTTAGCAATCTCCATTCTGCTGATAACCTCTATAGAATCGCCAACAAAGTGACCAATTCCAATACCCACAGCAATTCCAAGTCCGACCCAAATTGTGAGGTATTTTTCAAATATACCGATTGTCTTTTTCGGCTTGTCTGATAATTTAACTTCTTTAAATTGCTCGCTCATACTTGTTTATTTTTTTCATTATTAAAATTTCTCTATTCTTAATTCATTTTTTGTCCACAAATCAAAAACCCTGATACCCGACACCTGAAGCCTGACACCCAAGAATCAATTCATCTGTGGCTTTATTTCCTCAACATACAATTTATAAAAACCTTCTTTTATCTCGTCTCTAACCCTTATAAATTCACTATTTACAAACTCTTCCGAGCCAACAACATGTGAAGGATCGTCAAATCCAATATGAAGACGATGTTTTACCTTGCCCATAAATGTGGGACAGGCTTCGTTTGCGCCACCGCAAACAGTTATAACGTAATCCCACTCTTCGGCGAGATATTTATCAACAGAATCGGATGTATGATGACTAATATCTATTCCTATTTCCTTCATTACCTCAACAGCTTTCAGATTCAGCTTGCCGGAAGCCTCTGTTCCTGCGGAACAAACTTTAAGTCTATCGTTAAAAGACTGCAAAAATCCGTGTGCCATCTGACTTCGACACGAATTTCCAGTGCATAAAATAAGTATTTTCATGAGTTTTGTGTTTTATGATTTACAATAACTTTCTTCAGAATAAATAGAATCAACAAATTCTACAAGATTCTTTCTAAGGCAATTAATTTTATTTTGATTGATACAATAGTTGGTTTTTACACCAGAAATGCTGCCTTTAATTAATTCGGCTTTTTTAAGCGCTTTAAGATGCTGATTAACAGTTGTGCGACTAAGTGGAATTTCATCAGTAATGTCGCCTGTAATACAAGTTTTTATTTCAGCAAGGTATTTAAGAATAGAGAGTCTGGCGGGATGAGCCAGCGCCTTGAATATCAGGGCGTTTTCTTGCAATTTATCATCAAACAGCTCGTTTTTTGTTGTAGCCATAATTCAATTTTTATGACGCAAAAATACGTTATATTTTAATACAACGTATAAATACGTCACAATTTAATAAAATTGTAATAAAATACTGATTAAGAAAAAACCTTACATTATAGTCTAATTTTATTAAATTCGCAGCCTGAAAATATATTATCCAAATTACCGTTGAAAACAAGTAACCCATTAAACTACAAAAAGATGGATCAACAGCTTTACAAAAAAATCAACAATATTCTTGGGTGGCTGGCATTTGGCTTTGCAACTATGATTTTTATGATGACCATAGAGCCCACAGTAAGCTTTTGGGATTGCGGTGAGCGCATTTCCTGTGCTTTTAAGCTTCAAGTTATGCATCCTCCGGGAGCGCCTTTATACCAAATGATTGCAAGAGTATTTTCATTATTGTCGTTTGGAGACAATTCGATGGCTGCGTATTGGATTAATGCAATGTCGGCTGTAATGGGTGGACTATGCGTTATGTTTATTTTCTGGACAATAAATATGCTAGGAAGAAAAATTGTAAACTTAAGCGGAGAGTTTACGACAAGTAAAGCTGTTGCTGTTTTTGGAGCCGGCCTTGTCGGAGCTCTTACACTTACTTTTAGCGATTCATTTTGGTTTACTGCAGTAGAAGCTGAAGTTTATGTAACTTCTCTTTTTATGACAGCTTTTGTGTTTTGGGTAATTTTAAAATGGGAGTCTTCATTTTATAACGAAAAAGATAATTTAAAATGGGTGGTCCTGATATCATTCGTTGTGGGACTTTCAATAGGGGTTCACATGCTCAACCTATTAGCTATACCTGCAATTGCATTTGTTTATTATTTTAAAAAGTACAAACCTACAGCATGGGGAATTGTTTCAGCCGGACTAATTTCTTTCGGTATTTTGGGCTTTGTACAAGGTGTATTTATTCCTTATGTTGTTAAATTAGACTGGTGGTTTGAAAGATTTTTTGTCAATTCAGTCGGAATGCCTTTTCATTCAGGTACAATCATTTATTTAATATCACTTATTTCTGCTTTCGTTTTAGGATTGTATTTTACCCATAAGTATAAAAAGATTGTTGCTAATACCATTTTATTATGCTTCATGTTTATTACCATAGGCTACACTTCATTCTTCATGCTTATTATCAGATCAAATGCACAAGTTCCTATCAATGAAAACGCACCAAAAGATGCATTAAGCCTTGAAGCGTATCTTGGCCGTGAACAATACGGAAGTTGGCCTTTGCTCTATGGTCCTTATTATAACGCACCAATCATAGACGCAACTGATGGTAATCCGGTTTACAGAAAAGATGTTGAATCTGGCAAATATGTTATTTCAAATGAAAGAAAAAGCACTGAATATGTTTACGACCCAAGATTTACAACTGTTTTCCCAAGAATGTGGAGTAGCAGGGGAATACACCCAATGGGATATGAAAGCTGGGTTCAAATAAAAGGTGTACCAATTAGAGTTGAAAGAAGGCGAGAACCTGAGACAATTATTAAACCTACATTTATTGAAAATATTAAATTTTTCTTCAGATATCAAGTTGACCACATGTATATGAGGTATCTGATGTGGAATTTTTCAGGCAGACAAAGCGATATTCAAAGCCATGGGAGCCTCACAAGAGGCAACTGGTTGTCGCTTCCTTTTATTGACAACCTTAGGCTTGGACCTCAAAAAGATCTGCCTGAATCAATAACATCTAATCCGGGATATAGCAGATATTTCATGCTTCCTTTTATTCTTGGAATTATCGGGCTTATATATCAAGCCAGAAAAACACCGGGTAATGCTTTTGTGGTATTCTTATTGTTTTTTATGACAGGACTGGCAATTGTAATTTACCTAAATCAAACACCATATCAGCCAAGGGAAAGAGATTACTCATACATTGGCTCATTTTACGCTTTTTCGATTTGGGTAGGATTAGGTGTGCTTGCAATTATAGATTTCTTATCTAAATATATCAAAACAAAACATCTTTCGGCTTTAGTAACTGCAGTCTGCCTGTTGGCAGTGCCTGTGGTTATGGCAAAGGAAAACTGGAATAATCACGATAGGTCGAACAGATATTTTACTCGAGATATTGCTGCAAACTACCTTAACAGCTGTGCTCCAAATGCCGTGTTATTTACAAATGGAGACAACGACACATTCCCTCTTTGGTATGCTCAAGAAGTTGAAGGCATTAGAACAGACATAAAAATAATCAATATGAGTCTTGTTAATACCGACTGGTATATTGATAATATGGCCAGACGAAAAACATATGAAGCAGATCCGCTTCCAATGTCAATGAAGCCTTTTCAATATAGAGATGGAACAAGAGATTATGTTTTCATATACTCAGAACTTGAAGGACATCATGATGTTGCAAAGGTTATTGATTTTGTGGCCAGCGATGACCCTAGAACAAAAAGAAGATTGTTCGAAAACGACAATGAAAGATATGACTATTTCCCAACACGTAACTTTAGCTTGAAAGTAGACAAAGAAAAAGTTTTAGCTAATGGGACAGTTGCGCCGGAAGATGCTGATTTTATTGTTGATGAAGTACAATGGACTATTACAGGTAGCGGAATTCAAAAAAACGGACTTGTTCTGCTTGATTTTCTTGGTGTAAATAACTGGGAACGTCCTGTTTACTTTGCAATTACTACAGGAAATGAAGTATATTTCGGGCTTGAAGAGTATTTCCAACTTGAGGGCATGGTTTATCGTTTGGTTCCAATCAAAACTCCTCGTCCCGACAGGCGTGATGCGAGAAGACTACTGGAAGGAAGAATTAATACGGGAATTTTGTATGATAATTTCATGAATAAATTTAATTGGGGCAATATAAATGACCCAAAGGTATACGCAAACGAAGACATTAGAAGGCTCGGACAAGCTAGCATGAGATCTATTGCTCACCAATTAGCCGAAGAGCTTGTAAAAGAAAACAAGACTGATTCTGCAGTTGCAGTTTTGGATAAGGTAATGGAAAAACTTCCTGAATATAATCTTCCTTATGGTCTTGAAATGCTTAATATTGCAAGAGCTTATTATTTGGCAGGAGCATTTGACAAAGGAAATGCTATATTTTCAAGAATGCTGAATACTGCAGACGAAGACCTTAATTACTTTTTCTCTTTTAAAGGGAAAAAAGCTGATCTACTAGATGACGAGAAATATGAAAAACTGGCTATTCTTCAAAGGATTGCAGCATTTACTGAAGAGTTTAAGCAAGATGAGCTGTCGTATGAAGCTGACGAGCTGTTTAACATATATTACAGCATGTATGTAACGAATCGATAAGTTAATTATTCAAACATAAGAAAACTTAATTACCTAAATTTCAATACTTTTTTTGTATAAATAAAAAAAAGAATTACTTTTGTGGCGCAATTAGGTTTTTGTAGAAAGCAAGGGGGCGATTAAGTCCCCTCTTTTATTGGCACAAACTAATTCTTATCATTATGATTGAGAAAACAAAAATAGAGAAGATTATAAACGAACATTTTGAAGGCACAGACAAGTTTCTTGTTGATTTAAACGTGTCAACATCTAACCAAATTAGTGTTTTTATTGACGGAGACAGTGGGGTTAAAGTAGCCGATTGTATTGATCTTAGCAGACATATTGAAAAGAATTTCAACAGAGACGAAGAAGATTACGAACTTGAGGTTTCATCTACTGGGGTTGGGAAATCTTTATTAATAACTAGGCAGTATCACAAAAATATTGGCAAACAAATTAGTGTGATTACTAATGAAGGAAACAAAATAAAAGGGAAAATTACGGAAGTAACTTCAGACGGCATAACACTTGATATCAGCGACTTTCTAAGCAAGAAAGAAAAGAAGGATGGCGTTGCAGCTCAGAAGCAAATTCCATTTAACAATATTAGAGAAGCAAAAATAATTTTTTCATTTAACTAAACACCAGTAATAGATGGATAACATAAATTTGGTTGAGTCGTTTTCCGAATTTAAGGAATTTAAAAACATTGACCGTTCTACTATGATGCTTATTCTTGAAGATATCTTCAAGAATATGTTAGTAAAAAAATATGGCTCTGCCGACAATTTTGACATTATTGTCAACATTGACAAAGGCGACCTTGAGCTATGGAGAAACAGGGTAATTGTAGAAGACGGGAAAGTAGAAAATCCCAATGAAGAAATAGAATATTCCGATGCCATTAAAATAGAGCCTGACTTCGAAATTGGAGAAGAGGTTTCAGAACCGGTTAAAATGGAGTTTTTTGGGAGAAGAGAAATATTAGCAATCAGACAAAATCTGGCATCAAAAATCCTTGAGCTTGAAAAAGACAGTATTTATAAAAAATACCAGGAAAAGGTTGGAGATATTATAACTGCCGAAGTTTACCAGGTTTGGAAAAAAGAAATTCTAGCACTTGATGATGAAGGAATTGAGCTTATACTTCCAAAAACAGAACAGATTCCTTCTGACTTTTTCCGCAAAGGAGATACTGTTAGGGCAGTAGTTTCAAGAGTTGAAATAAAAAACAACAACCCGTTGATTATCATTTCTCGAACATCTCCTGTATTTCTTGAGAGATTGTTTGAACAAGAAGTACCTGAAGTATATGACGGGCTTATTACTATTAAAAAAATAGTTCGTGCTCCGGGAGAAAGAGCAAAAGTTGCTGTCGAATCTTACGACGACAGAATAGATCCTGTTGGTGCATGCGTGGGAATGAAAGGTAGCCGTATTCATGGTATTGTGCGTGAACTAAGAAATGAAAATATTGATGTTATTAACTTCACAACAAATTCTAGTCTATATATTACAAGAGCATTAAGTCCTGCCAAAATAGTTTCTATCAAGATTGACGAAAAAGACAAACGTGCAGATGTGTATCTAAAACCGGATCAAGTGTCTCTTGCTATAGGAAAAGGAGGTTATAACATCAAGTTGGCAGGAAGTCTAACCGGCTACGAAATTGATGTATACCGCGACACAGAAGTTGACTCTGAAGATGTTGCATTAAGCGAATTTTCAGATGAAATTGAAGCGTGGATAATAGACGAGCTCAAGAAGGTAGGTTGCGATACAGCAAAAAGCGTATTAAACTATACAATTAGCGATTTGGCTGCAAGAACAGATTTGGAAGAAGAAACTATCAAGGAAGTATATCGTATACTAAGAGCAGAATTTGAAGAATAATAGCACAAAGCGAATGCACAAGGAATTAAAATAAATATTTGTTAACCAATATCTCGATATGACTGAAGGCCCTCAAGTATGGCGATTAAGCAAAGCTGCCAAGGAATTTAACATTGGCATTAATACTGTTGTTGATTTTTTATCCAAAAAAGGATTTAAAATCGACAACAATCCTAATACAAAAATACCGGTAGAAGCATTTGATATGCTTGTGAAAGAATTTCAAGGTGAAAAAAAGCTTAAAGAAGCTGTTTTAAAAACAGGCTTGAACATTGCTAAAAGAGAAACTATTTCTTTGGAGGAAGAGAAAAAACAACATACTGAAGAGTTGAAATCCAAGGAAACAAAAGTGGTAAAAGAAGAGCCATTGGCAGATGAGAAAGACCTGTTTATTAAAGACAATAAATCTTCTTTGGTAGAAACCACATTGGAAGTTGCGCCTATTCAAGAAAAAGAAAAAATTGCCGAGCCAAAAATACTTGGAAAAATTGATTTGTCAAAAATTCAAAAAGACGATTCTAAAAAAAGTAAGGAAGCAAAAAAAGAAGAGGCTAAAAAGGAGAAAGAAGTAGCCGAGGAAAAAGCAAAAAAAGAGATAAAAGCAAAAGAGCAGGAAGAAGTAAAAGCTAAGATTGAGCCGGAAGTTAAAGTAGAACAGAAAAAGGAAGAAGAAACTTTACCAAAAGTTGACAAACAAATTGAGCAGGTTGAAAAAGCAGATGATGCAGCAAAACAAGAGGTAAGGTCTGAAGAAAAGGAAGTTGCTCCAAAAATTCCGGAGCCTGTTAAAGCTAAAGAACCTGAGACTAACATTCTTAAGGTCGAATTTAAAAAGCTTGAAGGTGTTACTATCTTAGGCAAAATAGATCTGCCCGTAGAAAAAGAATCTTCTAAAAAACCTGTCGCTTCATCATCCGACCCAAATAAATCTAAAAAACGTAAGCGCAAGCGTATTCGCAAGGAAAAGGGAGAAGAAAGCACAACCACAGCTGCAGCAAATACAAATGTCAATACCAACAAGGAACCTCAGCCAAAAACTGACAATCAGCAAGAACAGGCTGACAAACACAAAAAAGGCGGGAAAAAAGGTCATGTTAAAAAAGCATTTATAAAGCCCGAAGTTTCAGAAGAGGAAATTTCTCGTCAAATTAAAGAAACATTAGCCACATTAAGTGGAACAGGAAAATCTAAAGCATCTAAATATCGCAGGCAAAAGAGAGACCATGTTCAATTGCAAAGAGAAAAAGAATTTGAACAATCAGAACTTGAAAAGAAAGTACTGCAAGTTACAGAATTCATACCCGCAAGTGAGCTTGCAAAGATGATGAATGTAAATGTTAATGAAATTATTTCAACTTGTATGAGTATTGGTTTGTTCATTTCAATAAATCAAAGACTTGACGCGGAAACTATAAGCATAGTTGCAGAAGAATTCGGATATGAAGTAAAATTTGTTAGCGTCGACGACCAAGAGTCAATAAAAGAAGAAAAAGATAAACCTGAAGATTTGATGTCAAGAGCACCGATTGTAACTGTAATGGGACACGTTGACCACGGTAAAACATCGCTTTTGGATCAAATCAGGAAATCAAATATAATCGCCGGAGAAGCCGGAGGAATTACGCAACATATTGGAGCATACGTAGTTGAATTGGATGATAAAAGGAAAATTACATTCCTGGATACACCGGGTCACGAAGCATTTACTGCGATGAGGGCTCGTGGCGCAAGAGTAACTGATGTTGCAATTATTGTTGTTGCGGCTGACGACAGCGTGATGCCTCAAACAATTGAAGCAATTAACCACGCTCAAGCTGCCGGTGTTCCTATAGTTATAGCTATCAATAAAATTGATAAGCCGGGAGCAAACGTTGAAAAAGTGAAAGAAGAATTGGCTAAAATCAATGTTCTTGTGGAAGATTGGGGTGGCAAATACCAAAGTCAAGAAATCTCTGCAAAAAATGGAATTAATATAGATTTATTGCTAGATAAAGTCCTTCTTGAAGCCGAGCTTCTTGATCTCAAAGCAAATCCTAATAAAAATGCAGTGGGTACTGTTATTGAAGCTTCTCTTGATAAGGGAAGAGGATATCTGGCCACTATTCTGGTTCAGGCCGGAACATTGAAACTTGGCGACATTGTTGTTGCCGGAACAGCTCATGGCAAAATCAAAGCCATGTTTAATGAAAGAAATATAAGGATTTCTACTGCCGGCCCCTCTACCCCTGCAGTATTACTTGGATTAGACTGTGCTCCGCAAGCAGGAGATACATTTAATGTTGTTGACGATGAGCATGAAGCAAGATCTTACACAACAAAAAGACAACAAATAATTCGTGAGCAAGGTCTTAGAACTCACAAGCATATTACTCTTGACGAGATTGGTAGAAGAATAGCTATTGGCGACTTTAAAGAACTTAATATTATTGTTAAAGGTGATGTTGATGGTTCAGTTGAAGCTCTTGGAGATGCATTATTAAAACTGTCTACAGAAGAAGTACAGGTAAACATTATACATAAGGCTGTAGGTCAAATTACTGAGGGTGACGTTCTGTTGGCAACCGCATCTAATGCGATTATTGTCGGATTCCAAGTAAGGCCTTCGCTTGCTGCAAGGAAACTTGCTGAACACGAACAAATTGACATCAGATTATATTCTGTTATTTACAATGCTATTAACGAGATTAAATCGGCAATTGAAGGTATGTTATCTCCTGATATAGAAGAGAAAATTATTGCCAACATTGAAATACGCGAAACTTTTAAGATTACAAAAGTAGGTACAGTTGCCGGTTGTATGGTTTTGGATGGAAAAATAAACAGAAACTCAACAATCAGGGTTATTCGTGACGGTATAGTTACATATACCGGTCGCCTCGGATCTCTTAAGAGATTTAAAGATGATGTAAAAGAGGTTTCGGCGGGTTACGAATGCGGATTGAATATTGACAGGTTTAATGATATTAAAGTTGGTGATATAATTGAAGCGTTTGAAACTATTGAGATTGCAAGAAAACTCTAAAACAACATGATAAACTTAAGACTCAATATTGACAAAACCTCAGGATTTGTCTCTAAAGAAGAGATAAGGCTATTTAGAAGTGAAATTGAACTTCATTATCAAAACATATTTAATAAAACAGGAAAAGGCAACGACTTTCTTGGATGGGTAACCCTGCCTGAAGAAATAAGCAGCTCCTTAATAAACAAAATCGAAGAAGATGCTGCAAAGCTTTCCAAAATAAGCGAGGTTGTTGTTGTAATAGGGATAGGCGGTTCGTATCTCGGATCAAAGGCAGTTATTGATGCTCTTAGTAATAATTTCCCTCAACTTTCTAAAACTTCTGAAAAAAGCAACCCTATTGTACTTTTTGCCGGGCAAAATATTGACGAGGATTACATGCATGATCTTTTAGGTATTCTCGACAAAAAAGACTATTCTATTATAGTGATATCAAAATCAGGTACCACAACTGAACCGGCTATTGCTTTCAGAATACTAAAGAAACATATTGAAAAAAAATATGGCAAATCCGATGCAAGAGAAAGAATCATTGCTGTAACAGATAAATCAAGAGGCGCATTAAAAAAGCTTTCCGATGCTGAAGGATACACCACATATGTAATTCCTGATGATGTTGGAGGAAGATATTCAGTATTAACCCCGGTTGGATTATTGCCAATTGCTGTTGCAGGTTTTAACATTAGCAAGCTTGTTGAAGGCGCAAAAAATATGCAGCACTATTTAAGAGAAGAAAAAACCCTTGAAAAAAACCCTGCTGCACTATATGCTGTTGTAAGAAATATTTTATATCGCAAAGGCAAGACTATTGAAATTATGGCAAATTTCACCCCTGTTATGGCTAACTTAACAGAATGGTGGAAACAACTATACGGAGAGAGTGAAGGAAAAGATAATAAGGGCATTTTCCCTGCTGGAGTTAATTTCACTTGCGACCTGCATTCTATGGGGCAATATATTCAACAAGGATTGCGTAACATTTTCGAGACTGTGATTTCTATTGAACAACCTCATTCTACAATAGAAATTCCCAACGACCCTGAAAACATAGACGGCCTGAACTTTCTGAGCGGGAAAAGATACAGCTTTGTTAATAAGATGGCTGAGCAAGGCACATTACTAGCTCATGTTGACGGAGGTGTTCCAAATATTTGTATCATTCTACCACAGATAAATGAACAGAATTTAGGAGAACTAATCTATTTCTTTGAAATAGGTTGTGCTCTGAGCGGTTACATTCTTGATGTTAATCCATTCGACCAGCCCGGTGTTGAGGATTATAAGAAAAACATGTTCGCATTGCTTGGCAAGCCCGGATATGAGGAACTTGCCAAGGAGTTAAAGTCCAGACTACAGTAGCTTTTTACTGAGCCCCAAAATATATCTGAACCTGAAGCACTTCCAGATCGCCTCCTTGAGGATAAATACTTATCCAATTACAATCGTCACTTACCCAGCGCCTCTGACTGCTGATTTCAATTCTTAGCTCTTGCACACCAGCATCGCCGCCAATAGAAACCGCAAAGCCGCCATACTTTGTTTGGTCTTTCCCGTAATTAATGAATAATCTTAAGTTTTTGCCGCTAAGATTTTCTCCCTTTACCATCAAGTAACTTCCTGTTCTTCGTCTTTCAAATGGCACGAAATAGTATCTCTTTTCAACATTATTAGATATTACCTCCCTAACATTAGACACATCCATAAATCCGCGATTATAGAATGCCTCCATATCTGAACTTTTGGCAATTAAATCATTAATTTCAATAATTTTTCTTTGAGGATATGCTTCACTTGGCCTCATACTTAATGCTTCCTGATATGCATCTCTAGCTCTGTATAATTGCCTTTCTCTTAAATATCTGTCGCCAAGTTCAATTGCTGCCGTGTAATTTGCAGACTCTCCTGACTGGCTGCTTAAAATCCTTTCAATTTCTGCAATCCTGTTTCTAGGATATGCTTCACCCGGTTTTACCTCTAAAGCCCTTCTGTAGGCATCTCTAGAACGTATATAGTTCTTTTGGTTAAATAGTTTATCTGCCTCTGCAATCGCATCTTTATATGTTTGATCTACACCTTTCTGTCTGGCCAGGATTCTGTCAACTTCAACTATTCTGTTTTTCGGGTATTCTTCATTGGGTTTTAGTTCACTTGCTGTTACATAAAATTCTCTAGCCCTATCATAAGCTCTACTTAAGAAAAACTTATCACCATTTGCGATTGCTTCTTTATAGTCATTCTCAATTCTTCTTTGTTCTGCAATTAATGCATTGATCATATCAATCTGTTCCTTAGGAAATCTCTCATCAGGCTTAAGTTGTAAAGCACTTTCATAAAGCGTTATTGCTCTTGCATAAGCATTATTTGTAAAAGCATCTCCGGCTTCAGTTAAAATGCTTTGATACTGAGTATCCACTGACATTTGTTGAGCAAGTAAAATATTTATCTCATCAATTCGGCTTTTGGGATACCTTTCTGATGGTTTAATTTCAAGTGCTGTTTGGTAAAAGTTTTTAGCCTCTGCCCAAGATTTGTTATTAAAGTTTCTGTCGCCTTGAGCAATCGCTTCATTATACTTTCTTTCTAACTCTAGGGCTTCTTTAATAAGTCTTTCACACTCAGCAATTTTTCCTGACGGATAAGGTTCATTAGGTCTAATTGTTAATGCTTCTTTATATTTAGTAATTGCCAGCTGATAATTAGCAGAGTTAAAAGCGTTATCGGCATCCCTTATAGTCTTAGAATAACTTTCCTCTTTAGCCAAATCACTCATTATTTGATCAATCTGAGCTATCTTATCCTTTGGGTATGGTTCATTGGGCTTAAACCCTAGTGCCCTTTGATAAGACTCTTTTGCTTTTGAGTATTCTCTATTCTCAAATGATCTGTCGGCAAAAGCTATTGTATTATTATACTGCTCATCAGTGTCTTTCATGCGTTTTAATATTCCGTCTATTTCGGTAATTCTGTTACGCGGGTATGCTTCAAGCGGCTTAATTCTGGCTGCTTCCTGATAATATGGCAGGGCTTCGTTATATTCTTTCTGATTAAACCTTTGATCTGCATCTTTAATAGTAGCTTGATACCGTTGGTCAATATCCATTTTTGCAAGTATATCGTCAATTTCTGCAATTTTTTGAGCCGGATATCTTTCAGAAGATTTCAGGGATAATGCTTCCTGATAATTTGTTTTTGCCACTGCATACTCTTTATTTTGAAATGCTCTGTCGCCCTTATCAATATATTCTTTGTACTTAGCATCAATCTCTGCCTTATCCATTAATAATTGATTAATTTTCGCAAGCATTTCACGAGGGTATTCTTCATCCGGCAGTATTTCGGATGCAGTTCTATACGATACCAATGCATTTGCGTACCTGTTTACTTTAAATGCATTATCACCTTCTTCAATTGCTCTATCATATCTTCTTTTTGCATCTGCTAGCTCTCGCATCAGTCGGGTGATTGTCTCTATTTTGTCTTTTGGATATTGCTCCGAAGGTTTCAATCCAGAAGCTTGCCTGAAAGACTCAAGTGATTGTGAATATTCTTTTTCATTAAACTGTTTTTCGCCTTCTGCTATGAATTTATTGTATTGCTCTTCTTGTTGCTGGACAGAAAACAAGTGTCTGTTTATAATGTCTATTCTTTCCCTAGGGTGTTTTTCATCAGGTTTGTATGTTACTGCTTCCTGGTAAAATGCTAGTGCATTTTGATAATCAAGCACCCTGTAAAAATTATCGGCTTTTTCAATTGCAGCATTGTATTTTCTTTCATTCTCCCAGTATTCGGTAAGAATTCTGTTAATTTCATCAACTCTTTTTAAAGGATGTTCTTCTGTTGGCCTAATCTCCAGTGCTTGCTTGTAGAGTTCAAGCGATCGCCTCCATAAAGAACCATCAAAAGCCTTATCTGCTTCTACAATTAGCGCATTATAGTTACCTGTAAGTTGTTTATACTGAATCGTTCTCTGTTTTAAAAAGTCAATTTGACTTCTTGCAGCCGGATCAACAACTAATGCTTCATCCATTAGAGCCTCTGCTTCGTCGAATTTTCCCTCTTCAAGAAGTTTCTCAGCAGCAATCATCAAATCTCTAATTTTTCTTTCCCTTGCATCTCTTCTAGCCAAGAGCTCATCTATAATACTTATTCTTTCTGGTGGATAAGGCTCTTCGGGAAAAATAGCAGAAGCTGCAATATAACTTTCTCTTGCAGCACGCAACTCTTCTGCATTAAACTGGTTATCTGCTTGCAAAATAAGTCTGTCGTAATGCTTTTTCTTGTTTAAATATTCTTCAACGAGTTTTTTCAATTCAGCAGCACGTCTAAGCCTGGCCTGAGTTTCAGACTCTGCATAAGCAAATTCCCCTTTAGATTCATTGTACTCTATCCTAACAAGTTCTTCATCAAAAAACGAAAGATCAATTGCGGAAACAAACTGGAATAAATCGACAGTAAATAGGAACTCACGATAAGTTCTGCGGGAAGCCCTATCTGGCAACTTTGTATCAAATACTATTCTTTTTTTGATAAGATCAGGGCCTGTAAATTCAACAATATAAACTTTGTCATAATGAAGATAAAACTCAAACCTTCCTAAAACATTTGGAGTATGAGATTCTGCAACAGCACCATCGAGAAAAATCTTAATAGAAGCGTTTGTAAGAGGTTTACTGTCTCTTTCAACTCCACCAAGAACTTCAAGAACTCCGCGAGGTTGGCTGATTGTCGCATTGGCAAATAGCAATAGGACAATAGTTATAAATATCGGAATGAATTTTACAATTATCTTCTTCATGATATGTTGTTGTCTATATTAATCGAGAATTATTATAAGCTACCATATTCATTGTTTTTGTACGAAATAAAAACTAAAGAGTTCGAAATACAACCACTAAAATAAGCAAATTAACATCTTAATCGTTAATTTTAACATTACAAAACCACTTTTGAGTATTTTATTAATATACTGATTTTATATCTTGTTATAATACAAAAATTTCACTACATTTCGGGTTGTTTTAAAGTTGCTAATATGAAAGTACATTCAGAATTAATATTCCGGAGGAGAAGTATAAGAAAATATGCAAAAAGACAGGTTATAGATGAAGTAACGGTTTTGCATTTATTAAATGCAGGAATGTGCGCTCCTAGTGCAAGAAACAAACAACCTTGGCAATTTATTGTTATAAATGACACTGCAATACTTGATGTATTATCTGAAAGACATCCTTATGGAAAAATGCTTAAGGAAGCATCTTTAGCAATATTAGTTTGTGGAGACAAAGGCATTGATGACAATGACAGTTATTTATTACAAAACTGTGCGGCAGCTACTCAAAACATTTTACTGACCGCTCATGCTGAGGGACTTGGAGCTGTATGGCTGGGGATTCATCCTAGAGAAGAAAGAATGCAAATGTGCAGAGAGTTATTTTCACTACCTGAATGTATTATGCCGGTTGCTTTAATTTCTATCGGAATTCCTGATGAAGAAAAATTGGCTAACAATAACTTTGAAAGATTAAAAGTTCATTGGAATAAATGGTAAATCATAAGTAATATCACTTAGCTTTAGTGCTCTGTTTTTTATTAGCACTCATTCTTTAGCATTAGCAAACTCAATCAGTTAAGCTCTGTTTGTCGTTTTATTTTATATTTTTTATAGACAAAACTAGATTTATTCACATATTTAATTAAATTTGTAACAATTAAATACTAACTATCTTATACGTAAATACCACAGCATGCCAATTTGCAAGTTCACTGTAATAAAATATTTCTTTCTGATAATTTTATCAGTGGTTTGTATTTTTAAAGCCTCCTACTCCCAAAACTACATCTTTCAGGTGTACAACCAAGACAACGGATTGCCGCAGGTTCAAGTAATTGATTTGCTGATAGACAGCAGGGGATATTTATGGACAACAACAAGTGGCGGTGGCATTGGTCGATTTGACGGCATTACATTTACAACATATTCTACAGAACATGGGCTGGGAAGTAGTAATGTATTGTGCGCTTTTGAAGATAGCAAAGGGAATATTTGGGCAGGAACATATGAAGGAGGCTTAAATCTTTATAATGGGAAGGGGTTTACCAACTTTAGGCATAAGGATTTTATTAACACAATTAATTCAATTTGTGAAGACAGTAATGGCAATCTATTATTAGCAACACAGAACAATGGTGTATTTATTTTTGATGGGGAAAATTTCGAACAATTTGAGATCCCGGATAATTTCAAAAACTCTACAATCAACAAACTGATTATATATAAAAATGAATATTGGCTAGCAGTAGAAAACTTTGGGTTGATGAGAATAAAGGAAAACGAAATTATACTTTACACTCAAAAGAATAGTTTTCCGGGGAAAAACCCAAGATCTTTTTTTGTTGATTCTCAAAATACCTTATGGATAGGCTCTGACGCAGGTCTTACTAAATTTGAAAACGACAGCTTCTTTCATTTCAATAAACAGAACGGCCTTCTAGCCACCCCGATATTGGACATAGTAGAAGATAGTGAAAGAAATTTATGGGTTGCTACCTTTGGAGAAGGCGTTGCTATTTTCGACGGAACTACTTTTAAGCATATTACTAATAGACAAGGATTAACAAACAACTTCATAAGGTCACTTGAAGTTGACCCTTCCGG
Organism: uncultured Bacteroidales bacterium; assembly: GCA_964601515.1. GTDB lineage: Bacteria > Bacteroidota > Bacteroidia > Bacteroidales > UBA7960 > PWND01. The sequence continues at coordinate 38,810 of CAZRNU010000006.1, forward strand.
AGGAATCTGGATCGGCACAAACGGAGGTGGGCTTTGTAGGTTTGGAGGAAAGCTTTTTACTGTGCTAGATGCTTTATCTGGCTTGAAAAATAACCTGGCTATAAATATTCTTGAAGATAAATACAGAAATGTGTGGTTTTCAAATATTGGCGCAGGCATTACAAAGTGGGATGGCAAAAACTTCAAATACTATTCTAAAGAAAATGGTCTGGCAGATAATTTAATTTATGGACTATTTGAAGACAGCAAGGGAAATATATGGTTTGCGCATCAAACTGCTGGTGTTACGGTTTTTGATGGAAAATCATTCAAAATATATAATGAAAAGAATGGTCTTGTAAATAATTTTGCAACTGTTGTTAGAGAAGACTCCAAAGGCAACATCTGGATATCAACGCGGCAGGGAATAAGCATGTTTAATGGCAAATCATTCCAAAACTTCACTATTAACGACGGACTAAAAAGAGATAAAACATACCACATGGCAATCGACAAACATGATAATGTTTGGACAGCCTGTGAATCAGGAGTCTTAAATGTTATATCTCCTAAATATGATAAAAATACGAGTAAAACAACTTTCGAAATAAAGAGTTTTTCACCTGCCAAACCTTATATTAATACATTTTCAACAATTGCAATTACCGATAACGGAAGTATATGGATTGGATCGTTTGGCAATGGCTTATTTCATTTTAATGGTGAAACTTTCAAGAATTTCACTGTAGAAAATGGGTTAAGCTCCAATCACATTTATTCATTATTAGCTGATGGCGAAAATACTCTTTGGATGGGTCATTTAAAAGGCCTTGACAAAATTGAACATCAAAATGACAGCATTACTAATGTTGCATCATTCTCAAAAGAACAAGGGTTTATTGGAATAGAAACAGCTCTAAATTCAATAATAAAAAGATTCAACGGACAGATTATGGTTGGAACAGCAAAAGGCGTTATGATTTATAATCCTGAATATGACGTTGATATCTCTTGCGAACCAATTACTCATATCAAAAGCATACAAGTTTTTTTCCAGGACTTTGATTTTTCTGAATATGCCGACGAGATAGACAATCGAACATTTTTACCCAAAAATCTTGTACTTAATCACAAACTTAATCATTTAACTTTTGACTTTATTGGCATAAAATACTCATCACCGGAAAAAGTAAAGTACTCATGGATACTTGAAGGTTTCGACAAAAAATGGTCGCCACCCACAAAAAACACTTCTGTTACATACACAAATCTTCAACCCGGCAAGTATACTTTTAAAGTAGTTGCTTATAATCCGTTTACAAACTTAGCTTCATCACCGGCTGTATATAGTTTTGCAATTAAGCCACCTTTCTACAAAACGATAACATTCTTTATTTTAGCAGGATTGTCAACGTTTATCATAATATTTCTTTCTATTTATTACAGATTCTATTCTTTGAAAAAGATGAACCTCCGCCTGGAAGAGCTTATCGACATTAGGACAAAAGAACTTCAAGAAGAAAAAGCAAATGTTGAAGCACAGAGAAACAAGATTTTGGCTCAAAATATAGAAATATCAAGAAAAACTGTAGATTTAGAAGAAAGCAACGAAGAGCTTAGAATTAAAACAGAAGATCTTGAATCACAAAGAACAGCCGCAGAAATGGCCAATATTCAACTAGCAAATGAGAAGAGAAAGTCTGACGATTTATTGCTAAACATTTTACCACTTGAAATCGCAAATGAATTAAAATCAAACGGTAAAGCTTCAGTAAAGCAATTCAGCAGAGTAACGGTAATGTTTACCGACTTCTCTGATTTCACAAACATATCAAAATCTCTTTCTCCAATTGAATTGATTAACAGACTTGATGATAATTTTTCTGCATTTGATGCTGCAATTGAACAGTACAGAATTGAGAAAATAAAAACTATTGGTGATGCATATATGTGTGCAGGCGGATTGCCTGTTCCAAATTTAGCAAATCCAATAGAAGTAGTACTTGCCGCATTGGATATTCAACACTACTTAAGCGAACAAGCTGAGATATCAAAGCTAATTGGCGAAAAACCATTTATGGCAAGAATAGGGATTCATACAGGCAAAATAATTTCAGGCATTATTGGAAAGAAAAAAATTGCTTATGATATTTGGGGTGAAACTGTTAACCTTGCCAGCAGGATGGAGTCGGCCGGAGAAACAGGAAAAATAAACATTTCCGGCATTACTTACGAATTCATAAAACCATATTTCGAAACTTTCCATAGAGGAAAAATAAGCCTAAAAAACTCTCCTTCGCTTGACATGTACTATGTTACAAGAATAAAACCTGAATACTCGGCAGATGAGCATGGCATACTTCCAAATGACAAATTATATACTGCCATTGGTGAAATAGATACGCAATTATAAAAAATTCAGTGACTTACTGTTATTCCCTTGTATTTAGATTATTAAATTTGATTCTTGTATAATATTATAACAATTTTGGCTATAATGTTTTACTTTTGTTTTATACAATTGATTTCATTTTTTCATGTTAAACACTTTTGTTGACATATCTGTTTTTGGAGCCCTCATCATGGCAGGCTTATATTTTTTAGCATTTTATGCTGTAAGAAGAGGAAAGCCGAGCCCTTTGTATTTTGGGATTTTCATTTTGTTAAATAGCTTTTTCATACTTCTAAAAACCACTGCATTATCATATTATTTGGTTAAAGTCCTGTCATTAGAATTAATTTACGGCATCAATTATTTCACTTTTTGTTTAGCAATTGTATTTCTAGGCTTATACTTTAAATGGATCTACGGCAAATTTATTCCGGGAATACTTATTAATTCTCTAATTATTTATTTTGCTTTTCTTTCTATAATCCCATTTACGATTAAATACAAATTTCAAGGGTTGCTTGAAAACACAATTCATTTATCTTTTATAATAATGTTGACAATTCTGATTTTTTACATTTTTCAGGCAATTCAAGCAAAAAAGAAAGGGAGCTTATTGTTTTTAATTGCAACTTCAATTTTGCTTGTTTCTATAGTAAATGATTTTTTATTTTTAAATGGAATTTTAAAAACGACAGAATTTTATTCACTAGCGGTTTTTATCTTTATTTTGTTTCAGGCTTTATATATATCCCTTAAAAACAGTGTTATCACAACTGAGAATAAAACAATGGCCAGTGAATTGGATTATCACAACAAAAATCTAGAACAAATTATTGAAAATAAAACTAGAGATATTGAGATAATGAAGAGTGAAATGCTTGAACAACAAGATTTTCTACAAGACCTTAAATATCAACTCGACGAAAGGAAGGAGGACCTTCAAGCACAGAGTGAAATGCTTGATGTTGTTAATAAAGCCCTTGATGTTGAGAAAAAAAAGTCGGATGCATTATTGCTAAATATTCTTCCGGAAAAGATTGCTGAAGAGCTTAAAAGTACCGGAGAAGCAAAACCAATGCTATTTCCGGAAGCTTCAGTGCTGTTTACTGACTTTGTTTCTTTCAGTAAAATTGCGGCCAACATGACTCCAGAGGAGTTAATTAAAGAATTGCATTTTTATTTTGTTCATTTTGATGAGATTATTGAAAAATATAAAATCGACAAAATTAAGACTATTGGCGATGCATATTTATGTGCTTCTGGCATTATGAACGAACCCGGAAACAGAGCTGCAGCATGCGTTATGACAGGTCTGGAGATTTGCAGATTTATGAATGAAATATTAGAGAAAAGAAAATGCACAGAGGAATACTGCTTTGAAATCAGGATTGGTATTCATACAGGGCCTGTAGTATCTGGCATTGTAGGCAAAACGAAATTCGCTTTTGATATCTGGGGTGACACTGTTAATACTGCAAAAAGAATAGAATCTGCCTGCAACCCCGGCGAACTAAATATTTCATACTCAACATATCAAAAAGTTAAAGATTACTTCATCTGCACAAGCAGAGGTGATATAATAGTTAAACACAAAGGAAACATTGAGATGTTCTTCGTAAACAGGCTTCATCCGGAATATTGCTCCGATGCAGATGGCTATATCCCGAATGAAGCGTTTTATAAAATTATTGGATTAAAATAAAATCAGGCTCTTTCAAGTCCTACTGTAAAATGCCTCATAATCGGAGCTTCATAAATAATCTTAAAGCCCTTATTAATCTTATCCCTTCTTTCATAAACGTTTGCTAGCGATACTGCAATATAATCCATGTGATTATTGGTATAAACCCTTCTTGGAATTGCTAGTCGCAGTAGTTCAAGCGCAGGATAACGATTTTCTCTGGTTACAGGATCTCTATCGGCTAATATGGTCCCAATTTCAACTCCCCTAACTCCGCCTTCAAGATAAAGCTCAATAGCTAATGTTTGAGCCTGATACTCTTCTTTTGGAACATTGGGCAAAAATTTCTTTGCATCAACAAAAACAGCATGACCGCCTGTTGGCTGTTGAATTGGAATACCAAAAGATTTCATCTTCTCACCTAAATAAGCTACCTGACCAATTCTTGCCTCAAGATAATCGAACTCTGTTCCTTCCAATAACCCTTGAGCAAGAGCACCAAGATCTCTGCCTGCAAGACCGCCATAGGTAACAAATCCCTCAAACATTATACAATAAGTACTTGCCTTATCAAATAACTGTTTATCTCTGCATGCCAAAAACCCTCCAATATTAACTATCGCATCTTTTTTGCTGCTCATTGTGGCACCGTCAGCGTAGCTAAACATCTCTTTTGTTATTTCTTTAATCGTTTTTTTCTCAAAACCTGCTTCACGTGTTTTAATAAAGTATGCATTCTCCGCAAAGCGGGCAGAGTCAAAAATCAGAGGAACACCGTATTTTTTACATAGCGCCGAGACTTCTTTTATGTTTTGCATTGATACCGGCTGGCCTCCTGAAGTATTGCATGTAAGAGTAAGTACACACAATGGTATTTTTTCAACCGGATACTTCTTAAATGTATCCTCAAGTTTTTCAGGAGAAATGTTTCCTTTAAAAGGATGATATATTTCTGTATTGAAAGACTCATCAATAGTGCAATCAACAGCTTTTGCCCTTCTGAATTCTATATGCCCTTTGGTCGTGTCAAAATGAGAATTGCCGGGCACAATATCACCCTCTTTTATCATAGCTGAAAAAAGCACATTCTCTGCCGCCCTTCCTTGGTGTGAAGGCAAAAAATATGGCATTCCAAGCAAATTATTTATAACATCTTTAAGTTTAAAATAAGACAAAGATCCTGCATAGCTTTCATCACCCAGCATAATCTCAGACCATTGATATTGGCTCATAGCACCGGTTCCGCTATCTGTAAGAAGATCAACAAAAACTCTATCGCTTCTTAAGTTAAAAAGATTATATCTTGCTTCTTTAATCCAACTTTCTCTCTCCTCTCTATTACTTCTGTATATTGGCTCAATTACTTTTATTTTGAATGGTTCTGCATATGGAAGTTTCATGTTTGGGAATATTAAATGTTTGTAAATAAGAAAAATAAAAATGAAGTAGGAAAAAACACCCATTAGAAATCACAGGGCGTAGTTCTAGAAACAAAAAGAATCTCTTTTCTTAATGTTTTTAAAGAGAATTTTGAAGTTTTGAGTATGAATGCTTAGCATCAAGAAATGTTTTTCAAAACAAAAATATGAAAAATACTGTATCAACTCAACTGAATAAAAAACTTTTTGTAGTTTAGCAACTGTTTAAAAAATCTCAAAACAATCGATAATAATGCAATTCTTCAGGCTTTTATTTGTTTTTTCGGTATTAGTTTTTGCTTCAGCTGTTAGCTATTCTCAAAACACAAAAATTGATTCACTTAAAAATGAGCTAAAAAAGTCATTACACGACACAACAAGAGCCGGAATATACGCCAGAATTGCAAATAATATGGTTGATATGGGACTGGATTCTGATTCTGTAAATTTTTATGCTGATAAAACGATTGCACTCGCTGAAAAAAACTTACCCAAAAACATAACGATTCCTGTTAAAGACTCTATTGTAATCTCATTTATTTTATATAAAGCCAAAGCTCATTATATAAAAGGTTATAATTTTTTAAACATTGGAGAATTTAACGACGCTATCCCTTTTCTTGAGAAGTCAATTGAGATTTTTGAATTAATAAATAACTACAGTGAAATTGGAGCATGCTACACTCCTCTTGGCATAATTCAATATGCTTTGGGAAATTATGAAGGAGCTATTGAATACTTTACAAAAGGTTTGGAGATATTTATTGAGCTTGATGATCAAACCAGAATTGCCACTTCTTACAATAATATCGGGATAATTTACCGTCATCAGGGGTTATATGATAAAGCTGTTGAGAATTATATGAAAAGCCTCAAAGTATATGAAGAAGTGGGACATAAAGAAGGTGAAGGAAAATCACACAACAACATTGCAATTATATACAATTATCAAAAAAATTATGATTTAGCGATTGATCATTATTTAAAAGCATTAAAAGTATTTGAATCGATTAGCGACAAAAGAGAGATTAACAGAATAAATAATAATCTGGGTATTGTATACAGTAATATGGCAGAAGATGAACAGGAAGACCAAGAAAAGAAAAAAAGCTATTACGACAAAGCCCTGTCATATTATGAACAATCTTTAAAAAACGCCAGAGAGCTGAATGACAAGGTTACTGTATCAGCTTGTCTGAGTAATATCGGTAGCATTTACAAAGAGTTGGGACAATTTTCAAATGCATTGCAGTATCTATTTGAATCTTTGAAAATAGATAAAGAAATGGGAGATGTGGGCGGAATGGCAACAGTAAATGTTAGAATTGCAGAGGTTTATAATGCAATGGCAAAAGAAATTATAAATACTAAAGATGAAAGCACCCGCCAACTTTTCAACCAATACGTTGATAAGGCTATAGAATACTCAGACCTTAGTTATAAATCTGCAGTTGAGATTGGCTCATATCCAACTCAACGTTCAGCTTTGCTTCAGTTAATGGCAGCTTGGAAATATAAAGGTCATACTGCAAAATCACTTTTTTATTCTGAAAAATACATTGAAGTAAATGAATTCATGTATAATGATGAACGAGCAAAAGCCTTGGCTGAAATGCAATCTAAATATGAAGCAGAAAAAAAAGCATTGGAAATAGAGAACTTGAATAAGGAGAATGCATTAAGAGTAATAGAATTAGCTCACAGTGAGGAACAAAGAAAAAAGCAAATTACGATTATATATTCGTTTTTTATTGTTTTTACAATCATTATAGTTTTCTCAATTATAATTACAAGGCTTTTTATTCAGAAGAAAAAAGCAAATATTGTATTGGCTGAGCAGAGAGACCAAATTCAGGAGCAAAATGTAATGCTTCATGAAGCTATGGAAGAAATTAGAGCACAAAAAGAAGAAATAGAGAGTCAGCACGAAATGGTTGTTAAACAAAAAGAGTTTATTGAAGAACAAAAGTATAGAATTGACGATTCTATCCGTTATGCCCAAAGAATACAAAATGCAGTACTACCGGCTGAAAATAATTTCTCCAAATTGTTTGCTGAATACTTTATTCTTTTCAAGCCCAAGGATATTGTTTCTGGCGACTTTTATTGGGCTGCTGAATCCGGTGATTGGAAAATTGCAGCAGCAGCAGATTGCACGGGGCATGGTGTACCCGGAGCATTTATGTCGATGCTTGGATTGAGTTTCTTAAACCAGATAACAGCAACAAAAAGGTTTACCAGTGCTGCTGATATGCTTACCGACCTAAGAAATGAGGTTATCAAAGCATTACGACAATCAAAGGATGATGATGATTCTCAGCTTGACGGGATGGACATAAGCTTGGCTGCTATTAATAAAAAAACATTAAAATGTCATTGGGCCGGCGCAAACAACCCATTATGGATTATAAGAAAGGATTCGGAAGACTTATTCTCGGATGACCCTGAAGAGATTATTGAAGAAATAAAAGGAGATAAAATGCCGGTGGGTATTTATATCAAGATGGAAAAATACACCAACCACGAACTACAACTGGACAAAGGAGACATTTTATATCTTTTTAGCGATGGTTATTCTGATCAGTTTGGAGGAATGGAAAAGAAAAAATTCAATAAAAAATCAATTAAAAAACTTCTCGCAGAATCTAAAGATCTCCCATTGCCTGAACAAAAAGCAATTATAGAGACTGCCTTAAACGAATGGCAAAATCCTCAGCAGGGTGTTTCATTCGATCAAATAGACGATATTGTTTTTATTGGAATAAAAATATGATTTACACAATATTTTTTCAACAACAGCGTATCATATTCTATAAATAACCAAATTGTTTATAATGAACATAATAAGACTATTTTTTTCAACAGCAATCTTAATCATAGTAGTTTATTTTTCAGCTGTTTCACAACCTACGCCTCCAACATTTCTTACTCTAAATGATGTTTTACAAATTGCTTTAGATAAATCTCCTGATGCACAAATGGCGAGGCATAGGTTTAGAGGAAGTTATTGGCAGTACAGAAGCTACCGAGCCGGTTACTTGCCTCATCTGAGATTCGATGGAACTGTGCCAAACCTCAACCGAAGTATATCTCCTATTACCTTACCCGATGGCTCTGATGTTTTTATCAGGAGAAGTTTGGCAACATCAAGTGGCTCATTATCATTAAGTCAGACAATAGGGCTCACAGGCGGACAGCTTTTTATTAGCTCAGGTTTGCAAAGAATAGATCTTATCAGAGACGACAAAACTGAAGTTTCATATCTAACAACCCCAATCAATATCGGCTTCAGACAGCCCATATTTTCTTACAACCCATATAAATGGGAAAGGAAAATAGAACCCATAAGATATGAAGAAGCTAAAAGACAATACATAGACGACCTTGAATCAATCTCAATTAGAGCAACAAATATGTTTTTTGATCTGCTGCTTGCACAAATGAATATTGAGATAAATCGACTAAACCTCAGCAGCAACGATACATTATACCAAATAGCTAAAGGAAGGTTTAGCCTTGGAAGAATTGCTGAAAATGAGCTTTTACAAATGGAGTTAAACCTTCTAAACTCAGAATCTTTATACGAGCAATCTTTAATTGATTATGAAGCCGCATTGTTCAATTTTCGTTCTTATTTAGGGCTTGACGGAAATTCACACATTGAACTTTTTCCTCCAAAAGAGCTACACAGCTTGAAGATAGAAGTTGAAAGAGCAATGGAAGAGGCAAAAAAGAACAGACCCGACATGCTTGCTCAACAAAGATATCTGATTGAAGCAGAAAGCCAGGTAAGCAGAGCAAAAGCCGACAGTCGTGTGAATGCAAATCTTTTTGGAGTTGTTGGATATACCCAAAGTGCAGATAATTTTGATGCAGCTTACAAAAACCCACTCGACCAACAGCAGGTAAGTATTGGCATTTCAATTCCTATAATCGACTGGGGTGTTGGTCGCGGCAAAATAAAAATGGCTGAATCAAACCTTGAGCTTATGCAAACGAGAGTGAATCAGGCAATGAATGATTTCGAGCAAGAAATATTCTTGAGAGTAATGGAGTTTAACATGCTGGAAAGCCAGCTAAACATTGCACAAAAAGCTGATGTTATTGCCGAAAAAAGGTATGATGTTACTCTACAAAGATTTCTTATTGGAAAAATTGATATTATTGAACTCAATCTTGCAATAGAAGAAAAAGACCGTTCAAAGCAAAGATATCTTGCAGCCCTTAGAAGTTATTGGAGAAGTTTTTATGAAATGAGACGGCTTACACATTTCGACTTCTTAAATGACAAGCCAATTGAAGTTGACTTCGCTATTTACTAAATAATAATCAATTCCATTTATTAAAAATATACTTTTTGATATTTACCTGTTGATTATCAGTAAAATAGCAAACAGTTCCTCTGAACAAATTTTATATTTTTTTTGTGCAAGTTTTTGATTAAATATTAGGCTGACAATTAAAGTTTTTTAATTTTGTAAGGCTTAAGAGAATATTCTATTTAAACCATCAAACATAAAACCATTATTATGAGTAACAAAGGCGTAGATTTTTATGTAAAAGCCGGTCAAAGGGCTATGCAATGGCACAAAGAAAACATTGCCAGAATGAAAAAGTGCAATTTCGACACCATAGCTGTGCACGGAATTTATTCAATGCAAGAAGCATTAGATTTTAATCAGGGCTCCATTATTGAGCCTATTTACATGTCAACCTCTCAAACCTATAGAGATTCTGACGAAATGGAAGCTGCGTTATCATATCAAATACCTACATTTTGCTATTCGAGAATAGCAAATCCAAGTATGTATTACTATGAAGGAGTTTTGGCTCTATTAGAATCTTATAAAACAGGCGTTGACGCCTCTTGTATAGCAACAGCTTCTGGTATGGCTGCAATACAAAGCGCTGTTGATCCATTCTTGGTTGTAGACCCAAAGAAACCTAACGCTCCAATGAATTTTGTAGCTACCACACAAGTGTATGGAGGAACTTATCAGCAGTTCTCCATGAGAAAAGAATCCGAACATAAAGTAGAATGGAGAAAAGTAATAAACTCAAATAATATTGATGAGTGGGCAGCCCTCATTGATGAAAACACAAGATTCCTTTATGGTGAACTTCCAAGTAATCCTTCACAAAGCTTTTTCGATATTGCAAAAGTTGCAGAGTTAGCTCACAAACATAATATTCCATTAATTATCGACTCTACAGTTGCAACTCCGGCTCTATTAAGACCGCTGGAATTCGGAGCCGACATTGTTGTACAGTCTGTTACAAAATCATTGTTCTCAAGCGGATTTGGTATTGCAGGTGCAATTATCGCAAGAAAAAACATCCATTCCAATATAGACAATGACGCTATGAAAGAAGATTTCTGTACATATCTGAAACTTCTTCCAAACAGAGATAATGGTCCAAATATATCTCCAATGAATGCAGTTTTAGCATTAAATGATATAAGAACAATTCGTTCAAGAATAGACCTGGTTAGTCGCAGCACAATGAAAATCGCTAAATTCCTTGAAAATCACAAGCATATTGAAGGAGTTGATTATCTTGGTTTAGAATCTCATCCCCTCCACGAACTTGCTAAAAAATATATGTTCCTTGTAGATTCAGAGATGGATGATATTTACAATCAGAAAGTTAACAGATACGGACATCTTATGTCTTTCAGAATAAAAGGTGATGCTCAAAAAACAAGAGACGTTTTCGACGGTTTCCAAAGAATCTGGAGAGCAACTGACCTTGGCAGAATTAAGTCAGTAGCTACAATTCCTGCAATTTCTACACATCAACAACAGGGTGAAGAAGGAAGAAAACTTGCCGGCATTCCACAAAACCTTATTCGTCTGTGCGTTGGTGGTGAACATCCTGATGATATTATTGCTGATATCGATCAAGCATTATCCTCTATAGATGGAAAGAAATATGCAATTAGTTTCCCTGAATATTCTGCAGGTGGAGCTTCTTCTGCATCATTGAAATAATATTGTAGATTTTCAAAATAAAACAATAAAACAATGCAGTCTGTAAATTATTATTCAACAAACCTTAAGGCTAACGAAGCTACATTTAAAGAGGCACTATTAAAAGGCTTGGCGCATGACAAGGGTTTATATATGCCACAAACCATTCCTCAAATATCCAAGGAATTAATGCTTAGCTTTTCCGAAATGCCTTATCATGAAATTGCATATCACGTTACAGATCATTTTTTAAAAGGTCATATACCGGATGCTGAGCTTAGGAAAATAACTCAAGACGCCTATAATTTTGATGTCCCTCTTGAAAATGTAATGAACAGATGTTATGTAATGAGGCTTGACCAGGGACCGACTGCATCGTTTAAAGATTTTGCGGCAAGAATGATGGGAAGGCTTATGAATTATTATTTAAAGCAGGATAATCGTAAGCTTCTCATCCTAACTGCCACATCAGGCGATACAGGAAGCGCCATTGCAAATGCTTTTTATGGACTCGACAATATAGAAGTTGTGGTTTTATATCCTGAAAAAGAAGTTACTAACAGGCAAAGAAAACAAATGACCACACTTGGCAAAAACGTGAAAGTTATTTCTCTTGACGGGAAATTTGACGATTGCCAGGCATTGGTTAAACAAGCATTTTCAGATGAAGATTTAGATTATTTAAACCTTTCCTCTGCTAACTCAATAAATATTGGCAGGCTTATTCCACAAATTGTTTATTATTTCTACGCTTATGCAAAGCTTAGTAATAAAGAAAGAGGCGAACAAATTGTTTTCAGTATCCCTTCCGGAAATTTCGGCAATATGATGGGAAGTATGATTGCAAAAAAAATGGGACTTCCAATAAAAAGGCTTATTATCGCAACTAATTCTAATGATGAATTCCCTGTTTTAATGCAAAAAGAAGAATATCATAAGATTGAACCTTCGAGAGATTGTATTTCAAGCGCGATGAATGTTGGGCACCCGAGTAATCTTGCAAGATTAATTGCTTTGTACGGAGGTGTGATGGACGAGAAGGGTATTATCAGCAGACAGCCTGATTTTGAACAAATGAGAAGAGATATTTATGCAATAAGCATTAGTGACGAGCTTACAAAAGAAACTATTAAAGAAGTTTACGAAACATATAATGTATTACTCGAACCCCATGGTGCAGTTGGTTGGGCAGGATTAAAGAAGTTTTTGCACAATCACCCTCAGGCTCCAAGTTTGCTTTGCGTTTCTTTAGAAACTGCTCATCCGGCTAAGTTTCCTGAACACATTAATGAGATTCTTTCTGTTGATCCTGAATTACCAAAAAGCCTGTCCGGAATTGAAGACAAGAAAGAGTTTATTACTCCTCTTGAAAACAACTATGACGACTTTAAAGCATTTCTAAAAAAGAATTATTAGAATATAGCTTTAAACAAATCAGTTATAATAAGTGTTTCAGAATGTGTAACACTGTTTTATTCGAAATTACAAAATATGAAGTATATAATTATTCTAGCCGACGGAGTAGCTGACAATCCGATTGAAAAACTTGGAGGTAAAACCCCGCTTATGGCAGCAAATAAACCAAATATTGATGCTTTATGTGCAAAAAGCCGATGCGGTAAATTAATAACTGTACCATCTGACATGCCTCCGGGAAGCGAAATTGCAAATATGGCAGTGCTGGGTTACGACGTAAAAGAAGTATATCAGGGAAGAGGAGTACTCGAAGCAGCAAGTATAGGCATTGACATTGAGCCCGGCGAACTTGCAATGAGATGTAATATCATCTGCATTGAAGATGAAAAAATTAAAAATCACTCAGCCGGACATATCACTACAGAAGAAGCAAAAATTATTGTAAATGATTTAAAGAAGGAGTTTGATAATAATATCGTTTCAATTTATCCGGGTGTAAGCTACAGGCACCTTTTGAAAATTAAAGGAGGAAGCAACCTAGTTTCATGCACTCCTCCGCACGATGTACCGGGCACTCCCTTTAAGGATGTTATGGTAAAACCAACTTCAAAAGAAGGTGAAGAAACTGCCAATATGCTAAACAACTTGATTTTGGAATCACAAAAGTTTTTAGCAAATCATCCAATCAATTTAAAAAGGATAAAAGAAGGCAAAGACCCTGCAAATTCTATTTGGCCATGGTCGCCGGGATATAAGCCTAACATGAAAACGTTCCAGGAACTATATGGATTATCAGGTGCCGTAATATCAGCAGTTGATTTACTTTATGGAATAGGTAAGTATGCAGGATTTAAAGCAATTCATGTGCCCGGATCAACCGGACTTTACGACACAAATTACGAAGGAAAAGCCAAAGCAGCAGTTGATGCTCTCAAAGAAGTTGATTTAGTATACCTGCATATTGAAGCTAGCGATGAAGCAGGTCACGAAGGCAATGTTGAACTTAAGACAAAAACCATTGAATATCTAGACCAAAGAGTTGTAAAATATATTGTTGAAGAGACTTCAAAAATGAAAGAACCGGTATCAATTGCAATATTGCCGGATCATCCAACACCATGCGAAACCAGAACTCATAATCATGATGCGGTTCCTTTTATGATTTTCAACCCTCTCCTTGATGCTGATGAGGTAAGTGTGTATGACGAGAAATCAACAGAAAAAGGCATTTATGGAGTGATTAAAGGAAATGAATTTATAAAAACATTCATTAACAAATAGCTTAACCTGCATTCACTAAAAGCTTAAACATGAAAATAAATCATATCGGTTATCTCTTTCTGTCTCTTGCTATCTTCATGTTAAACTTCTCTTTTGCTGCAAACAGCAAAGCACCTGAGATAGTTGTTTCACCAGAATCCATTTATATTGATGTTAAGCAAGGATTTACAAATACAGAAATTATTAGCATTTACAATCCCGGAGATGAAGATTTAAGCTTTCTAATAACTGTAGAGTACGACAGTCAAAGCAAATCGGGAGGTTGGATAAGTTTTGACATTACTGAAGAAATCGTAAAACCGGGAGATACACAG
>CAZRNU010000007.1:0-53074 GCA_964601515.1 uncultured Bacteroidales bacterium
CTTGAAGATACAATTGCTCTCATGTTTATAGGCTTATCTTTCTGGGCAAAAGATTGAATTGTAACTTCTTCAAGGTTGTAAACAGCTTCTTTAAGATTTTGATTTATTATAAGCTCTTTACCACTAATAAGATGCATTCTTTCTAAAGTAAAAACTTCATATCCCACCATCGAAAATCTAATGTTATAATAACCTGTGGGCATATTAGCAAAAAGGAAGTAGCCATTATCGTCGGTAATTCTATATTCAATGCTTTCACCTTTAGAAAGTTGAACTGTAACTCCCGGCAATGGGAATCCGGCGGAATGGTCGAGAACTCTGCCCCTTATATTTTGAAAAAGCCTGCCATTTGGTATTGAGTCATTTACCTTAGCAATCGCATTCAGATTGATTGATAAAAAACTGATAATAATTAAAACAATAGCCTTTTTCATGTCCCTTGGTTGCATTTAGAAATCAGCCGGCAATCATTTCAATTACCTGATCTCTTGTAATTCTTTCCCAACGCGGCTCAGAAAACTGCTCATTATTTATATGAAAATGTACAATATCGAAAGTTTCATGGAGAAACTCATATTTTGAGCCAACATCAGGAGTATGAAGTATAAACAGCAATTCTTCAGGTTTTATTTTTTTATCCTGAATAATTATTTCTGCCAGTTTAGGGCAATATTCAGTAACTGAGGTTCCGGGGTTATCTTCATAAAGTTCGGTAATAATAGCAATTGTCCGGTTTTGTTTGCGAACAACTTTTAGTCCGCACTTTGAAGGCAATCCCCAAAGTCCTGCATAATCGTAAACCTCATCAATAAAATTCTTTTCCTTGTCTCTTATAATTTGTCCCATATTAACGATCTATAGTTTTTCCAAAACTTTTTTGCACAAGGTCGTCTCTTCTGGAACGATAAGTTCCGTCGCGCATTTCCTTATCTATTACATTCATCATCATTTTAAACATTTTCTGCTCCTGAGTTTCTTTAGCATAAAAGGTGTCCCATGCATAATAGTATAATTCCTGCAATCTTTCAGGCGACATATGTTTAGGCTTAAATACAACTTTTCCTGCGTTATAATTATTCCAGTCCTTATCAATAATTCTTCCTTCTTTCAAAAAATCATCGTAAGCTTTAGTGTGTCTGAATGGTGTAAGAACTGTAAACTCAGCTAAGTCGACATTAATTTCTAATAGAAAATCAATAAGTCTGAGAATGTCATCTTCAGTTTGATTATCCATTCCAAGGAGAATTGTACCTTCTACAAGGATTCCATAATCGTGGTATCTTTTTACTCTTTCCTTGATATA
This sequence comes from uncultured Bacteroidales bacterium, assembly GCA_964601515.1. GTDB lineage: Bacteria > Bacteroidota > Bacteroidia > Bacteroidales > UBA7960 > PWND01. Next base: position 1,304 of record CAZRNU010000007.1, read on the forward strand.
ATCAGAAGTATCAAAAACCGCTTGATAAACATACCAAGCACCGGCTTGAGCAGCCAGATCAAGCACCTCAGGTTTATCTTCAATTGTGTGGCTACACCATTTTTTCTTAAGAGGAATCATAGCTTTAAAAAGATCTTTTTCCCACTGAGTATCCTGAGCTAATGAATTATCAACAATAAACAAACGGTTATTATCTATTTGCGCAAGCTCTTCAACAACCTTATCTATAGGTCTTGGCCTGAACTGTCTTCCTCCTAAAAATGTTACACAACATGGATAGCAGGCATACTTACACCCTCTGGATGCATGAAACAGGTCAACCATTTGCACCCCTTTGTGATAATAAAGCTCTCTTTTAAGAATATCTCTGCGTGCCGGACCAATTAAATTGATATCGGGATGTTGATACATATAATTGTATAATGGCTTTAGCTGATTCTTTTTAAAATCATCAAAAACCTCATTCAATCTTCCCTCAACTTCACCCATAAAAATACTATCGGCATGCTGCATTGTTTCTTCAGCGTGAAGCATTGTAGAAATGCCTCCAAATATAACTTTTTTACCAAGCTTACGGTATTCATCAGCTATTTCCCATCCTCTTTTCACCTGAGAGGTAAGCATAACAGAGATTCCGACAAAATCAGCATCATCTTTTATAACGAGAGGTTCTACATTTTCATCAACAAAGTCAACTTCAACATAATCAGGCAAAGCAGCTGCCATTACTACAGGACCGTGAGGAGGCAAATTAAAATGAGTTTGTCTCTCAAGCTTTGTCCATTTTGGATATATAAGTTTAAACTTCATAATTATAACTATTCATAAATTTTTTACATCCTTCTCTTATCAATTCAACTTTATCTTGATCAAGAACATACTTGTTCTTTTCGTATGTTTTAACGCTATGCAAGAATTCTCTGACCTTTTCTTCAAATTCTTCTGTATAATTGAGTTTCAAATCAGAATAAAGCTTTTTTAAAACATTCACAGCATCGGCTTCCAAATCAGCAAATCTTACCTTGCAATAACTTTCCTTATCAATTTGATTGGTTTGAAACTTCATATTTCCCCACAATGAATTAAACATTTCAATTGCACTCTGATATGAAATATCAGTCCACTTGCCTGCCAATACATTTTGAGATCCAACAATATTCCACATCCTTATTGTGCTTGGTATTACTTCTATAGGATTTCTGTGTATATGGATAAATTTGGCATTTGGGAAAATTGCCTTTAATTGTTTAACTCTGTATGAATGAAAAGGATTTTTAAAAAGGACAATTTTATTATTCTTGTAAACAAGTTTTGAAGTAAAATTAAAAAATGATTTTTCCCAATTTTGAGATAATCGTTCACTTTCCATAAATACTTTCAAATCTGCCAAAAAATCCTTTTTACCTCTTCTGAAAAACAGGGTTTCCAGAGCTGAGCCTTTAACCATTTTAACTATTGCATACTCATCTTCCTGAGGTTCATCGGGTCCAAGTTTCACATTATCCATAGGTCGTTTTTTACCAATAACCTTAGACATAATTTTCCTGAAATAATTTTCAGAAACTAGAAAACTATCAGGAACAGAAACCTGAACAACTGACGGAGTAGTAAATTGAGGGTCGAGCGACATTAACTGATGAAGAAAGGTGCTTCCTGTTCGCCAATGGCCAATAATGAAAACAGGGCCGCATTCAAAGTGTTTAGGAAATTTATTCCTGTTGAATTTAAAATGTTCAACCCTTTTAAATACAGAAGCCCAAATACTACCCTGCAATAAGAAAAGAAATCTCCCAAAAAAAGCGGGAGATACTCCTTTATTCCTTACGACCATGCTTAAAAGCTTGCCGAAAGTTATTACACTAAGCAAGTATGAGTGCTTCATTTTTGATGTTATTTTTCAACCTTATCCAATTCCTTTTCAAGAAAGTCAGCAATTGTATCAATAGATTCGAGAATAACCCTAGCTAGGTTTTGATCAGCAATTCTCACATTATACCTTTGTTGAACTGCAAGAATTATTTCAATTGCATCAATAGAATCAAGTCCAAGAGGATTATCCTGTCCAAAAAGAGGAGCATTACTTGGAACTTCATCTGCAGTAACATGCGTGATTTTCAACACTTCAATTATCAGTTCGGTGATTTCCTTTTTTAAATTATTTTTTTCTTCGGCATTCATATCAGATATTATTAACATTAAACCATTTTTTTCAAATCAGTGAAGAATGACTTTTCTTCATCCCCTCTTTTTCTAATCATTTCGCTTAGTTCTTCAAGTCTGTCGGTTCCCAGATCTCTATTTTTTCCAATTTTGGCAGCAAAATATGAGATTTTCCTCCACTCATCGCCGTTTATCATCATTCTTTTCGACATATCAGCAAGATTGTTGTTGTCAAGTATTTCAGAAGCTTGTTGCAAGAAAGAGGCATACATAAATCTAAATCCTGCACCACCGGTACCCTGATCTTCCAGTAAGATATTAATTTTCATTATTTCATGCGAAAGATGTTCAGTATCCCTTGCCAGATTTGGCCATTCCTTAACTTTATTAGCGAATTTATAAATACCTTTTACTCCAATAAAAGGAACAGGCAACCCAATCATATTACGACATGCTGTTTTAATCCCTTTAATAATTGGCTTTTTATAATCAATATTAAGTGGAACCTTTTCCGGATAAAAGATAAAACCTTTGGGTGCCATATGACCACCTGCCCAACGAGCTTTGCGCATTGACTCTTTTTTCAGCTCACTAATTCTTGGATAATAGCTGTCGGAAACAACATAGTAATCGTCTTTAATCCCTGTAACCAGTATGAAATGAACATTAATATGTACTCTTTGCCAGTCGGGCATATAATCCATATAAAAGAAATCTACTTGCGCAGCAGTAGGTATTCCTTTCATAATAAGCTGATCTAATGCAGCTTCGCCTTTGTCGATACTTTTATACTCGTTTTCTTTGAGCTTTATACCAAGACGAGAGGTAATGTTTTTTCTAATTTGCCCGGGTCTGCTTCTTACAATAAAAGTTGGGAAAGGGAAATTATCAGTTTCAAGGTATCCGAAAAAAATTCCGTTTGCAATACCAAAAACCAAAGGTTCCGTAATATTTAAGCCGGCATAATTAAACAATGAAGTAAGAGTGCCTGTCTCGCAATGAGCGGCCATTTTATGTTGAAAATCTATTACGTTATTCATCAGAACCAAAATATTTGAATAAAACTTATTTTTTTAACCCAATCTTAAACAACTCGAAAAATGAATTTTGAGTTTTTAGCTTTTCTATTTCAAGATTTTTTTTGTCTTCTTCCTTTACAATAATTACTTGCAACATAGCCGACACAGAAACATCAAATACATCTGCATACTTTTTAAGCATAGACAACGATAACTTTGCAAAGTATTCAGGCTTAAAGTGTTTTTTCAACTTTCTTTTACTAACGCCAACTCTGGACGCAAGATCGCCAAGACCCATTTCCTGAAGCAGCATATAATAATAAACCGGACTAACTTCATTATTAGCTATTTGATCTCTAAGTTTTTTTTCAAGGTTTTTCTTTTTTAAATAAAAGTCGTCGAGATAATCGTGAGAAAGCTGAGATCCACTAATTATTGGTCCATACGAACTGTCGTCTTTTTCAACATAGTAAACAGCTTGCTGAGGAGTATAATCAACATATAATTCCTTCTCTTTCATAATGCTATAAACTTTGGCGGTTCTTAACTTATTTTTTTGCGGCAAATTTAAGTATTATTATACTTAATCTGCTTAATAAAGCAGGGCTAATTAATTTCTATTACTAATTTCGTTAGCAAATTCAACAATTTTCTCTTCACTTATATTTGAAGTATTTTCAGTAATACCTATCAATTCGAATATTACTTTTTTTTCAAACTCCAATAAAAGCTCAGGATTAATTTCGCTCCCCAAGCATTTAACTAAAGCAATGTCGGTAAGCTTTCCTGGCAGTATTGTGTTTAAAAAATCGTACAATCTTTCTTCATCCCAACACATAACAAACACACCAGTAATTTTCAATCTTATATCATCCCAGTTTTTCTTAAGGAATGTTCTCATATCCCGAGTTGTAGTGCCTGCATAAATCGGAATTCCCAAAACTATATTATCAATTGAATTTAAATCAGCAATATCATCATTAGTTGAGAATATTAACTCAGCCTTAAGCAGACTAGCAATTTTTTCTGCTACCTTCTTTGTGCTTCCATATCTTGATGTATAAATAATGGCAGTTTTCATTATTGTTGCAAAAATATGTTCATATCACATTCAGCTATAACCTTACCATTATACAACACCGAGCCATGTATTATTGTTGCATTCATAACTTCACTTACAATATCAATTGTTGTAGTAATTTCTCCATTAATAACAGGTTTATCTGTTACGACAAGTTTTTTTACAGCGCCAATAAATCCCGGAATAACAGGTTTATTATTTTTAATACAATTATATCCCACGCCTGCAGCGGCTGTTTGAGCAATATTTTCAATAAGTCCGCTTTCTGAAAGCATATTTTCTTCAATAAGCGGGTTGTCTGAATTTATTGTAAAACGGGAAACAATTTTTGTTTCATTAGCTTCAATAAGCTTGTCGATAAAAACAAAAGGAGGCCTTTGCGGAATATACTTAAGAATCTCTTTGCCTGCTGCCAGCATTTTATTTACTTTTTTGGTTTACAAATAAACATAGTATGACTCACTCCAATATTATCTATAGCTTTCTCAACATACATTCCGGCTTTATCAACAAGTTTGTACATATCGTCTGAGTGATACATTTGGCTACATCCGTTAGCGATACAAGTAAAGTATAACGAAGTAGCGTGCAAGCTGTACATTGCTGCATCATATTTCTGTTTATCCCAATATGTTTCAAGAATATATAATGCGCCATCCTGACTTAATGCATTTTTACCTCTGGAGATAAGATGCAGAATATCTTCTTGAGAAAAACAATCTAGAAATTGGCTCATCCAAACAGCATCGTACCCTGTTGGAAAAGGTTTTGAAGAATCGAGCAAATTCATTGCATGACCATCAATACGGTCTGAAAAACCATGATTTTCGATATTTTTGTATGCATCATTTAACTGTCCGGGTAAATCTAGAATAGTAACTTTAACTTCAGAATTAAACTCACAGCATTTAATTGAAAACTTTCCGGTATTTCCACCAACATCTAAAACAGTTTTCGGATTTCTCTCAAAAATAATTGGCAAAGCCTCAGGGAAGGCATTATCAGAATAATAGTGATCGAAGGCAAACCAGCTTTTTCTAACCTGCTCGGGCAAATGCGCTAATGCTTCATAAACAGTATCCCACTTTCCAAATACTTTCAAACCTTCAGGTTTTCCATTTCTAATTGATTCTTCCAACTCGTAAAAACCAAGATAATTTACATCATGCGTAAAATCCATGTTAACAGTTGTAAGAGAATCATTTTGAACAAACCAACCGGTTTTAGATAAAAAGAATTTATCATCTTTTACATAAACCATTTCCAGACTAATACCGGCCTCCAGCAATACTTTTGCTCCATAAATTGATATATTACAATTTTTAGCAACTTCTTCAATAGTTAATCCGGTTTTTCTGTTTTTATCAAGAGTATCAAGTATTCCTAGATTTCTCATTGATTTTGCAGCCTGAAACATAATAGGTGCAAAAGCTATTTTTTGAGCGTCAAACTTGGCTTGTACTGCCGATTTTTCATCTGATCCGTAGTTATTCATTCTAAAAGTATTAAGTATTATACATCCAATTAATTAGATATTTTCCAAAACTGATGATAATTAAACCATTGTAGAGGATATTGCTTTACAACTCTCTCCATTTCAGCAACATAATCATCCATCATCTTTTCAAGCTCCTGCTTTCTTGTTTTAAGATTTGCAGGATATTTATAAAACTTTGGAGGAGTAGCAAAAAAATGATAATGAGTAGTTTTTTCTTTCATGGCAGAAACATAAACAACAGGAACATTATATTTACTGGCTAAGTATAACGCTCCTGTGGGAAATTCAGCATCAAAACCTAAAAACTTTTTCACAACATTATTTGTGCCCGGCAAAAATCTATCACCATGCATAGCAATAATTTCTTTGTTTTTAAGTGCTTCCGCAATTTTAAAAAGATATTCGTTGCTGTTTTCCTTTATATAAATTATTTCGATATTATACTTTCTCATAACAGATCCAACAAGATCACGAATATAATGCTGTTCGCCATCGTACATAAGGATATTGATTTTAGCATTTATTCTTTCAAGCAATTTGCCGGCAATTTCCCAATTACCAACATGTGCACCAACTAGAATGCCTCCGGTATTTTTTTCAGCCATCTGATGCAAAAAGTGTTCACCCTCGAAATTAAAAGAAAACTTTGTAGAAAACCCTGCTGCAATAGCGATTCTATCAAGAAGCACCTGTCCGAAAATATAAAAATTACGATAAATGCTTCTTTGAGTTTTTAAATAAGAATACTTAAGAACATTCCTGAAATAAAATCGTATTCCTTGTTTATTTGAAAAGAGAAAAAACCAAAAAGCAACGAAGACAAGGACAAAATAAGCTATTCTTATATTAAAGTGCTTTAAGATAAATATAAAGATCCTGTATCCTAAGGGTCCGCCTTTAGTTTTTCCGCTCCATGAAGCCATTAATTCTTGTTAAGTTTGTTAAAAATGTATTCGTAAAGGTCATCAACAGTTCTAACACCTGCAACTTCCTCTCCAACAACCTTAACACCAAACTCTTTTTCTACAATAACAGCAATATCAACAAAGTCAAGGCTTTCAATTCCTAAATCATCTTTCAATAAAGCATCCGGAGTGAGTTGAGATTTATTAATTTCAAACTCATCGATTAGAAATTCGTTTACCTTGCTAACAATTACTTCTTTTTGCATAATTAACTGAAAATATTTAATACTCGATTACTAACAAAAATATGGTTTTTCACAAATTATCTTAAAAACAAAACGTCAAAAAACCTTATTAAAACGAACAGCAAAAGTATAAAAAAGTTGCAAACGAATACAATAAAATTGCATACTTATTCTATTGGTTGAAAAAAAAATCATAAAAGCTCTAGGGGATTGCGTTTGGCGTTTGGCGTTTGGCGTTTGGCGTTTGGCGGCAGTAACGGTCATTTCGAGCGTAAGTGAGAAATCCTGATAGATTGATAGGATTGTGCAGTTTGTATGGATAGAGAGGGATTTTAGCTGTCGACTGTCACTTTTTTCCAATACGAAATGACCTACGGTTTAAAATCAAAAAAATATTATATTTGCACTGCGATTTTTTTAAAAAAAAAGCCTTATCAAAACGGGATAATAATCATACCAATACATGCTTGTCTTTTGTTTATAAGGCATTTCAATATTACAAACAACACAAATATACTTTTTAAGTGATAAAAATTTACCCCAGTAAAGAGTTCTCTATTGACGAGTTTAACTCTATTATAATTAACAAAAAACCATTTGAGCTTGACGATGAAAGTCTCGAATCAGTAAATGAAAGCTATAACTTCCTAGTTGATTTCTCTAAGGATAAAGTTATTTACGGAATAAATACAGGCTTTGGGCCGATGGCTCAGTATGTTATTGATAATGAAGATCAAATTCAGCTTCAGTATAATCTTATTAGGAGCCATGCTGCCGGTGTAGGTGAAAAAATACCTGACATTTATGTAAAGGCAATAATGTTTGTTAGAATGCGCTCAATAATTCAGGGCTATTCAGGCATTCATCCATCTTGTGTAAAATTGCTGCTCGAAATGATAAATAAGGATGTATATCCTTACATTCCCGAACATGGCGGAGTGGGTGCCAGCGGAGACCTTGTACAACTTTCTCATTTATCGTTAATTATGATTGGAGAAGGTCAGGTAACTTTCGAAGGGCAAATTAGGCCTACAGAGGAAGTATTCAAAGAACTTGGCATATTTCCAATACAAGTTGTTCTTAGAGAAGGACTTTCCTTGATTAATGGAACATCGGTAATGACAGGAATAGGACTTATAAACATTATAAAAGCACAACAACTATTAAATTGGGCTGTTGCTGCTTCGGCAATGATTAATGAGATTGTTGAATCTTTTGACGATTATTTTTCGAAAGAGCTAAATGGAGTAAAAAGACATAACGGGCAGTCGAAAGTTGCCAAATCGCTTAGAGATATTCTTGCAGACAGCAAGCTTATAAACCGTAGAGAAAATCATTTTTATAACGGAGCAAACAATTACAAAAACAACGGGCATAAACACATCACCCAAAGAAAGGTTCAGGAATATTATTCATTACGCTGTGTGCCACAAGTGCTGGGCCCTGTTTTAGACACTATTAAGTATGCCGAAGAAGTACTAGTTAATGAAATGAATTCTGTAAGCGACAATCCAATAGTAGATGTAGCAACAAAAAATGTATATCACGGTGGCAATTTCCATGGAGATTATGTTTCAATCGAAATGGATAAAATAAAACTTGCAGTTACAAAATTGTCAATGCTCTCAGAACGTCATCTTGCATTTTTATGCAATTCTAAACTAAATGAAAAGCTGCCTCCCTTTGTAAACCTTGGCACATTAGGCTTGAATCTTGGGATGCAGGGCGTTCAGTTTACTGCTACTTCTACTGTTGCAGAAAATCAGACTTTATCAAACTCAATGTATGTGCATAGCATACCAACCAACAACGACAATCAGGATATTGTAAGCATGGGAACTAATGCAGCTATGATGACAAAAAGAGTTATTGATAATGCCTATCAAGTTTTAGCTATTGAATTCATGGCTCTGCTTCAAGCAGTTGATTATTTGGAGTATTCCGACAAACTATCATCAACAACCGGAAAAATTTACAAAGAACTTCGCAAACTAGTGCCAAAATTCGCGAGCGACACTCCAAAATATAAAGAAATTGAGTTACTCAGCAAGTATTTGTTTGAAAACAACCTAGACTTAAAAATTAAGTAATTATGAAATATGCACTGGTGACCGGAGGGTCTAGAGGTATTGGCAAAGCTATATGCATTAAACTGGCGAGTGACGGATTTTATGTTTTGATTAACTACAGATCAAATCAAGCTGAAGCTGAAAACACTCTTTCTGAAATAAAAAACAACGGAGGTAATGGAGAATTGATGCAGTTTGATGTTTCAAAATCAGAAGAGGTTAGATCCATTTTGGGAAAGTGGATGGAAGCAAATCCAGACAAACATATTGAAGTATTGGTAAATAATGCAGGCATAACAAAAGATAACCTTATGGTTTTTATGTCTGACGATGAATGGAATACAGTAATAAATACTAACCAGCACAGCTTTTTTTTCGTGACAAAACAACTTTTACAAAGTATGATTGTTAAAAAGAATGGAAAAATTATTAATATTGTTTCGTTATCAGGACAAAAAGGGCAACCCGGCCAGGTAAACTATGCCGCTACTAAGGGTGCTATAATAGCAGCAACAAAATCGCTGGCGCAGGAAGTAGGCAAGAAAAAAGTTACCGTAAATGCTGTTGCTCCCGGATTTATAAAAACTGATATGACATCTCAGATGGATGAAAATATGCTTAAATCGTTAATACCTCTCAACAGATTTGGAGAACCTGAAGAAGTTGCAGAGGTGGTTAGCTTTCTTGCCTCAGGGAAAGCATCATACATAACCGGAGAAGTAATTTCTGTAAATGGAGGAATGTATAGTTAGTTTTAAGAAAAAATTGATTATGAGAAGAGTAGTAATAACAGGAATGGGAGTTTACTCAACAATTGGTAAAAACCTCGAAGAAGTTAAGGAGTCATTATATATCGGACGTTCAGGAATAGGCCTCGACCCAAGAAGAAAAGAGTTTGGGTTCAGATCATCTTTAACCGGAATTTTAGAAAGGCCTGACTTGAAAGGTGTTTTACCCAGAAGAATGAGAATTGGCATGGCCGAACAGGGCGAATATTCGTATGTAGCAACAATGGAAGCTCTTAAAAATGCAGGTATTGACGAAGATTTCCTCGACAAAAATGAAATAGGAATTCTATACGGAAACGATAGTTCTTCAATTCCGGTAATTGATGCTATCGACATTGTAAGAGAAAAAAAAGATACAACTTTGATAGGCTCCGGATCAATTTTTCAGTCGATGAATTCAACTATAACCATGAATCTCGCTGTAATCTTAAAACTAAAAGGCATTAACTTCACAATTAGCGGTGCTTGCGCAAGTAGTTCCCATGCTATTGGACTTGCCTTTTTCTTAATTGCCAACAACCAGCAGGACATTATCATATGCGGCGGTGGGCAGGAAGTAAATGCCGAATCTATGGGTAGCTTCGACGGGCTAAGTGCTTTTTCAAGGAGAGAAAGTGACCCAACAAAAGCTTCAAGACCTTTCGATAAAAATCGAGACGGACTTGTTCCAAGCGGTGGAGCTGCAACAGTTATTGTTGAAAGTCTTGACTCTGCATTAAAAAGAGGAGCTAATATTCTAGGAGAAATTGTTGGTTACGGATTTTCATCAAACGGAGATCATATTTCCGTACCTAATGTTGATGGCCCTGTAAGGTCCATCGAAAGGTGTTTGAAATCAGCTAATCTAAATGCCAAAGAGATTGATTACGTTAATGCTCACGCTACTTCAACTCCGGTTGGAGATGAATTCGAAGCGAAAGCACTTGATTTGATTTTCGGACCTCATAAAGTTCCAATATCTTCTACAAAATCAATGACAGGCCACGAAATGTGGATGGGTGGAGCAAGTGAGGTTATCTACTCTATGATAATGATGCATAATAATTTTATTGCACCTAACATTAATTTTGAGACCCCGGATGATGCAGTTGCAAACTTGAATATCATTTCAAAAACAACTGAACATAAAATAAATACTTTCTTATCAAACTCTTTCGGCTTTGGTGGCACAAATTCCACTCTGATTGTTAAAAGATTTGTTAAGTAAGTTCTGAGTCCCTAGTCCTGAGTCCTGAGTCCTGAGTCCTGAGTCCTGAGTCCCTAGTCCTGAGTTGGATGGATATGGAGTATTATTTTCAATGATGACTTTTTGTTGTGATTTATTTATTTACATAACTTTGAAGCTATTATAGTTAATAGTAAAATTTCTCACCTATGAAAAAAGTCATATCATTATTAGCCGCACTAATAATTTCGATTACTATTTTTTCAAATCCGGTTGACTGTTTAAAAGCACTAAAGGTTGCCGAGAATTTTAGCGTTGTAAATGAATTACCACTAAATCTTTCAGGAGAATTTTTAGAAATTCAAAATAACAACAAAACAATAGCTTTTGTGTTTTTTGGGGAGACCCGTGGTTTTATTGTTGTTTCTGCCGATTATAACATTACGCCTGTAGTATCATACAGCCTATCAGATTATTATCAAAAAGGCTCTGCTTTAGAAAGCCTTATTAAGGCTGATTTAATTACCAGAATAAATAACATTGATTATCAAGCATCTGCCAACAGAATTCAAATAAATTCAAAATGGCAGAACCTGTTAACAAATAATCCAGCGAAAGAAGAAGTAAACCAATGGCCTGAACCGGGAACAACTACAACAGGCGGGTGGACAGAAACAACTTGGAATCAGACACATCCTTATAATCTGTTTTGCCCGATAAAAATCAGCACACAACAACGTTCGCTTACCGGCTGCCCTGCAACCGCCATGGCACAAATTCTTTTTTATCATAAAGAACTTAATAATACAAGATTTGGAACAACAGACCGATATTATCACAATTACACACAAAAGTATTGGATTGATGATGCACACGAAACTTATGATTTTTTGTCGTTTGCTGAGTTAAATGAATATCTTGAAAGCATAGAAATCAAATTCCAAAACAGCGAAACCCTTAACACTGAAGATATTGCAGCACTTTCACTTGCTGCAGGTTTTGCTTGTAAAAGCGTATATGACCCCGGTGGCTCAGGAACTTTTGGAGTTGATCAAGCATATTATGCCTTTATTAAATTTGGATTTTCCGAAGCAGTTTTATTAGATTCTTCATTTTCCGATGAAGACATAAAAGATAAAATGATTGACAATATTAAAAACGCTTTACCGGTGCATTTAGCTGTAGTTGATGATGCATGGTATTATGGACATAATGTTGTTTGCGATGGGTATAGAGATAATGGGTTTTTTAGAATAAATATGGGATGGGGAGGAAGTGCAGATAACTGGTATAGTTTGCCCGAAGGATTTCCTTATTCATTAACAGTATTTGAAGGTATTGTTGCGGACATTATTCCAAAACCAAGATTCTCCCTCACCCTATCGGCATCTCCGGAGAATCTTGAAGCCGAACTATCAGGTAGCGGAATGTATCAGGAAGGAAATCAAGTTTTAATTACTGCCGGGATAATTGAAAATTATGAATTTTCGCATTGGTCAGGCAATCAAGACGACATTGAACTGATAGGTGATTTCGAAAATTATGAAACAACCTTTACAATGCCGGCAAGAAATGTTGAGCTTATTGCCAACTACCAACCAATTACTAATATTATATCATCAAACCAAAAATCAATAAACATTTATCCAAATCCGTTCATTAATAAAATTAATATATCATCATCAGAATTAATTAAAGAAGTAAAACTGTCTAATATTTACGGACAGATGGTGTTCAATTCCGGCAATATTTCTCAACATAATGCAACAATTACAGCGGAATCTATACAGCAAGGTGCATATATCTTAATTATAACTGACAGAAAAGGAAATGTTTTTACGAAGAAAATTGTGAAATAAAATGAAGTTTTACTTGCTTTCAGCACTATATGTTTTGATAATTGCATTAGCATTATTGCTCCCTATTGAAAGGTTGGAAATGATAATAATCGCATCAGTAGTTTCAATTGTTTTTATAGCAATAATGACATGGGCATCAGCAAGTATTAATTCGCAATTTTATGTTAAAACAATATGCCGAAGTAAGAAGAAAAACATGGTTGCAATAACTTTTGACGACGGACCCGATACTAAAAATACAATGCAAATATTAGATTTGCTGGATGATTATAATGCAAAAGCTACTTTTTTTATAATTGGTGAAAAAGCCGAAGAAAATCCGGGATTGGTAAAGTTAATTTTTGACTCAGGACACCAAATCGCAAATCACTCATATAGTCATAGTTATTTCTTTCCATTAAAATCATCAAAAACCATAAGAAAAGAAATTCAATATACTCAAGCATTAATTGAAAAAATTACGGGAGAAAAAAGCAATTTCTTCAGGCCGCCATTTGGAGTTACAAACCCATTAATTGCAAAAGCATTAAAAGGCTTAAACATTAAAACTATTGGATGGAGCATCAGGTCATTTGATACTGTTCAGAAAAATGCCGAAAAAACAACAAACAGAATAGAAAAAAGAATAAAAGGCGGCGACATAATCTTACTTCATGATACCGGCGGAAATATACTTCTTGTTTTAAAAAGTTTACTTGAGTTTCTCAACCATAAAAAAATTAAAACTGCACGGGTTGATGAATTGATAATGCAATAAATCCAAGTATTTTTCATTATACCCTATACTTAACTTGAATAAGGTTTTTATTGCAAAATCTTTGATTAAATTTGCATTTGGCTTGGAATAGTTTAAAATTTAAAATCAAAAAATGAAACATATATCAATAGTTGCAGTGTGTTTTCTGGTTAGCTTAAATGCCATAGCTCAGAATTATTCTAAAATAAACAACATTAAAGAATTAGAAACTCGATTAACAGAGAACTCAAAAAATTTAAAAACAATAGTGGCTGATTTTTCGCAGGAGAAAAACTTAGCCTTCCTTGACGAAAAAATTATTTCTACAGGAAAGTTTTGGATTAAAGAAGCAAACAGCATAAGATGGGAATATTACGAACCTTTCAGTCATTTAATAATTATACACGAAGGAAAGTTTAAAACCCGCGATGGCAGAGGCAAAACATCGTCATTCGACATTAATTCAAATCCTGTTTTTAAGGAAGTAAACAATCTGATTGTCAGCTCGGCCAGAGGAGACCTAATTGCTGATAATAAATTTGATGTAGAAGCTTTTGAAAACAAAACTTCCTATAAACTTATTCTTACCCCAAAAGATGATAAACTTAAGCAGGTTATTAAAAAAACTGAACTTTACTTTGACAAGGAGTCATTATCGGTCTATAAAGTTGTGATGATTGAAAATGACACAGATTTTACTGCAATTACTTTTACAAACAGAGAATTCAATGCAGATATACCGAATAATATTTTCATTATTAATTAGTGTCATTATAGTTAATTCTTGCAGTCCTGTCAGAGGTTTAAAGGAAACTCACAAGCCCAAACAAACCCATGAAGACCGGTCTGTATTGAATAAGAATTACAAAAATGCATTATTTAAAGCAGGGATTTCGATTTTCAACAATTACTACTCAGGGCTGTTTTTCATTAAACAAAACTATGATGAACAAACAGCCAATATTGTTTTCATGTCGGAATTCGGACTAAGTTTTATGGATTTGACATTCTCCAATAATGATGTAAAAACCAACAATATTCAGGAATTTCTAAATAGAAAGCATATAATAAGAACTTTTGAAAACATTTTTGTTATACTATTTATTAACTCATCAAAACAAGAAAACACAAAAACATATACCAATACTGAACAAACAATAAAAGTTTCAAAAATAAAGCGCAATTCTAGTCGGTATTATTATTTTTGCAATCAAGACAACAATATCGAAAAGATTATTGAGAGAAAAAGAAGCAGAACAAATCTGGAACTTGTTTTAAAGTACGAAGAATCAGATTTGCCAAAAGAAATCATTATTGAAAGTAAAAGAATTGATTTTATAATGAACCTTGAACTTGTAAGAATAAATTAAAATAATGCTAGCGGGAGATTTTTACATATATAATATTGAAAGCTATAGTGAGAATGAGATTGTAGCAAGAATTACAATCAATAAAGATCATGGTATTTTCAAGGGACACTTTCCGCAAGTTCCTGTTGTGCCGGGAGTTTGCCAGCTTCAAATCATAAAAGAAATACTAAGCATTCAAAAGCAATTAGACGTTCAGCTTAGTAATGCTAGAGAGATAAAATTCCTTTCGCTTATCAACCCTGAAGTAACACCTGAGTTAATACTAAAAATCAACTACGAGCATTCAGAAACAGACAGTATTAAGGTTACAGCATCATTCATCAAAGAAGAAACTCAATTCTTGAAATTTAAGGGAGAATACATTAAAAAAAAAAAGTCGTTTAAACATACAGTAACAAACGAAGAATGCTGCATCATTATTCCGACATACAACAATTCTCAAACAATTAAAGATGTTATTGAAGGAGTAAAAAAATACTCATCTTATGTATTTGTTGTAAATGACGGGAGCAAAGATGAAACAGCAGAAATTCTGAATAAAATTGAAGGTATAAAGGTTTTAACACATAAAAAAAATAAGGGAAAAGGTCGTGCATTAAAAACAGGCTTTGAAGAAGCAATAAAATCTGGTTTTAAATATGCAATAACAATAGATAGCGATGGACAGCACTATCCGAAAGACATTCCGCTTTTTTATGAAAAAATAAATGAAATTCCCAACAGCATAATTATTGGCACGAGAAAGCTTAAGCAAGAAAATATGCCCGGTAAAAATACTTTTGCAAACAAATTCTCAAATTTCTGGTTCAGATTACAAACAGGGAAAAATTTACAGGATACTCAGAGCGGATTTAGACTCTATCCATTGTTAAAACTAGAAAAGATGAGATTCTTTTCCGTAAAATATGAGTTTGAACTGGAGGTTATTGTAAGAGCATCTTGGAAAAACATTAAGATAATCTCAATTCCTATCGACGTTTATTATCCGCCAAAAGAAGAAAGGATAACGCATTTCAGACCTTTTAGAGATTTTGCTAGAATCAGCATATTAAATACAGTGCTAACATTTCTGGCTCTTTCATATTTCAGACCGGCAATTTTTTTAAAGAAACTTTTTTCAAACACTGATAAAACAAAATAAACGACTATCTAATGCTTAGCTTTATCAATATTCATAACTTAATTAAAAGGAACAAATATGTTTTTGGAGCATTTTTGATTGTTGTTATTGTGTTTGCAGCCTATTACGCATCTAAGCTTGAGCTTGAAGAAGATATATCTGCTGTTATTCCAAAAGATGAAAGACTTGGGAATATCAATGAAGTTATATCAAAATCAAAAGTTGCTGATCAGATTATTTTCATGATTTCTAATAAGGATTCTCTTGAAAATCCTGACAGATTGATTATTGCCGCCGATGAATTAACTTCCAAACTTCAAAGCGACAGTTTGTATGTAAAATCAGTAAAATTTAGGGCTGAATCAAATGATTTTCTAAATCTTTATGAATTCATTTATAACAACCTCCCTCTCTACCTCAACGACGACGACTATAATCAAATATCTGATAAGCTCAATATTGAAAATATTGAGATGGAGATGGAGAATAATTTCAGAACTTTAATATCTCCAACAGGAATAGTTACTAAGGAATTCATTCTGAAAGACCCTCTTCACCTTGCTGCAATTGCAATTAAGAAACTTGAGAACCTGCAACTCGATGAAAACTTTCATCTATACAATTCATGCATTTTTACCAAAGACAATAAAACACTATTGGTTTTTGTTGACCCTGTATTTCCTGCAAACAATACAAAAGCCAATAAAACTTTTATAAAAAGTATTGACTCATATATAAAGTCACTGGAAGAAACTCATCCTGAAGTAATTGTTGAATACTACGGTGGTACAGCCGTAGCTGTTGCAAATGCCCAGCAAATTAAAACAGACATTATTTTTACTGTTTCTTTTGCCCTGCTAATTCTTGGCATTTTGTTTTATTTTGTTTTCAGACAAATCAGGTACATTGTGCTTATGTTTTTCCCAATCTTATTGGGAATTATTTTTTCAGTAGCTCTGCTTGTATTCATAGAAGGTACTGTTTCTGCTATTGCCCTAGGCGTTGGAGCTGTTCTAATTGGCATTGCCCTTGATTATTCACTGCACGCATTTACTCATTTCAATTCAAGCGGTTCAATTACTCATACATTAAAGGGCATCTCCAAGCCAATAGTTATGAGCAGTGTTTCTACAGCATTGGCATTCTTATGCTTGTTTATTGTTAAATCTAAAGCCCTCAACCAATTAGGGATATTTTCTGCAATCTCTATAAGTGCAACTGCCCTAATTGTGCTAACAGTTGTTCCTTTCTTTCTAAAAGAGAATAAAACCGGAAATGAAAATCGAAGAAAAATTAAGCTTCTTGAAAAAATTACTGATTATAGCTTTGATAAAAATAAAAAGCTCATATACAGCATATTAGCCCTTACTGTTGTTTTTATATTTACATCTTATAGGTTAAGTTTTAATAGTGATCTTGCAAGCCTTAACTATCAGCCAAAAAATCTGGAATTGGCGGAAAAAAAATTAAAAAATATTAGTTCCCAAGCCTATAGCGCAGTTTACTTTATAAACCAGAGCAATGATTTAAATGAGGCAGTAATATCAGCAGAAAAAACTACAAACAATCTCAAGTCCTTAAAAAATCAAGGAATTGTGTCTGACATTACCTCAATTACTGACTTTTTTATTTCTAAAGAATCACAAATTGAAAAAATTGCAAAATGGAATGAATTCTGGAATCAGGAAAGAAAAAACTTAGTAAAATCTGACCTTATTTCAGCAGGTAGAAAATACAGATTTAAAGAGGATGCTTTTAATCAGTTTTACGATTTGATTGATAAAGAGCACTCTATTGTTAGTATTTCACAGATTGCCGATGTTTTTGAAAGCTTTTCAGGAAATTATCTCAATGAACTTGATGGTGTTTATTCTATAATGACAATCGTTAAAGTTCCACAAGACAACAAAAACAATTTATTTGCAAATTTGGATAGCTTTAACGATGTAATTATTTACGACAATCAATATTACATAAACAAGTTCCTTGATGTTCTCAAAGAGGACTTTAACTTGTTGGTGATATTATCAATGTCGTTGATTTTCATTATACTGCTCGTTTCATACGGTAGAATCGAAATAGCAGTTATCAGCTTTATCCCTATAGCATTAAGCTGGATTTGGACATTAGGTTTGATGGGGTTGTTTGGTATAAAGTTCAACATCTTCAATATTATTGTTACAACATTTGTTTTTGGACTTGGAGTAGATTATAGCATTTTTATTGTTAGCGGATTAATTGCCAGATATAAATATGGGAATGAATCACTTCAACCTTATAAGATGTCGGTTTTATTGTCTGCAATTACCACAATAACTAGTTTCGGGGTTCTAATTTTCGCACAACATCCTGTTCTAAAATCGATTGCAGTGGTATCAATAATTGGAATTTCTTCGGTTATTCTGATAACATTTACATTGTTGCCAAAAATGTTTTCATACCTAGTTGAAAACAAAAAGGGTTTCAGAACTATTCCGATTACATTCTACAATCTCACAGTATCAATAAATGCATTAATTTTTTTCTTAATAGGCACCTTGGGATTGACTGCCATAATGCCGGTTTTAGTTACTCTTCCTATCAAAATAAAGCATAAGAAAAACTTTGTCCACTGGATGATTTGTAATTGCAATTGGGTTATAATTACAGCAAATCACGGTGTTAGAAGAAAATTTATAGGCAAGGAGAAACTCGATTTTTCTAAGCCATCTGTTATTATTTCCAACCATCAATCATACCTTGATTTAATTTATCTCCTCAGATTAAACCCCAAAATGATTGCATTTACAAATTCGTGGGTTTATAATAGCTTTTTCTTTGGAAAAATTATTCGCTTTGCTGATTTTGTTCCTGTTTTTCAAGGTCTTGATGAAAATTTCGAAAAACTAAAAAAGAAGATTGAAGAAGGCTACACTCTGTTGGTTTTCCCGGAAGGGACAAGAACTCCGGATGGAAACATCAGTCGTTTTCATCAGGGAGCTTTTTATGTTGCCGACAAGCTAAATATCGACATTCAACCGATTATGATTCACGGCATTTTTGAATGTATTCCAAAGCATGAGTTTTACCTGAAAGCCGGCAAAATCCATATGAAGATATTCGACAGAATAAAACCTTTACATGTAAATGAAGAAGCCGGCGAAACACATAAAGTGCAATCAAAGGAGATGACGAGATTTTACCGTGATGAGATGAAATTGCTAAAACAAGAAGTGGAAACCCCAAAATATTTCAGAAGAAAACTTATAGCGCAATACATTTATAAAGGTCCGGTATTGGAGTGGTATATGAAAGCAAAAATTCGTTCCGAAAATTATTACGAATTCTTCAATGATGTTATTCCAAGAGATGCAATTATTGTTGATGTTGGATGTGGATATGGTTTTCTGTCACTGATGTTGCATTATATTTCAAACGACAGAAAAATAACTGGTATAGACTATGATGAAGAAAAGATTAGCGTAGCTCAAAACATTCCAAATAAAACAGAAAACATTAAATTTGTTTTATCAGACATTACAGAAGAGCCTCTGCCAAAAGCAAACGTTTACATTCTAAACGATGTGCTGCATTATATTCCAAAAGAAATGCAGGTAAAAGTTCTTAATCAATGTATGGATAATGTTGGAGACAAAGGTTTTATAATTGTTAGAGATGCAGATACAAATCTTAAATCAAGAACAGCAGTAACAAAGTTTACCGAAATACAAAGCACAAGAATAGTGAAGTTTAACAAAAGCAAGCACAAACTGTCATATTTTTCTGGGTCAGAAATTTCAGAAGTTGCTCAAAATAAAGGATTTGTTTGCGAAAGATTCGACCATGCAAAACTAACATCTAATATTACATACATAATCAGAAAACAAAGTAATGAATAAATTTGATGTTGTAATAATTGGAGGTGGCTTAGGCGGTTTACTTTGCGGAAACATCCTCAGCAGAGAGGGCTTAAGTGTTTGTGTGCTTGAAAAAAATAACAAACTTGGAGGATGTATTCAGTCTTTTTCTAAGAATAAAGCAATTTTCAATACAGGATTAAATTACACAGAAAGCCTTGGAGAAGGTGAAGTTCTTTACCAGTATTTCAAATATTTCGGCATTATAGATAAAATCAAGATTAAAAGACTTGATATTGAGCACTTCGACAAGATAAGCTTCGACAATGACAAAAATGAATACCCTTTTGCTCAAGGATATGACAATTTCATAGAATCACTTTCTCAACACTTTCCATCCGAAAAGCAAAACCTTAAAAAGTACATAAAAGATCTTGAAGAGATTTGTAACATCTTTCCGATGTACATGCTAAATGGGTCTTCAGAAAAGTCGCATGAAAGTAAACTTCTAAACATAGGTGCATTTGATTACCTAGACTACATTACCAAAAACCCAAAACTAAGGGAGATTCTTGGAGGCATGAATTCGCTATATGCAGGTGTAAAAGACAAAACTCCATTATATATTCATGCTCTCATAAATTATTCCTTTATAAGAAGCGCTTGGCGATTTGTTGATGGAAGCTCACAATTGGCTGCTCGAATTGCTGAAATTATAAATGAAAACGGAGGTAAAATAATAAGGTCGGCCAAAGTAACAAGGCTCGGCGGCGCAAATAATGAGATAGAATATGCTGAATTGGAAAATGGAGAAAAAATTTTTGCAAAAACCTTTATTTCTAACCTACACCCATACAATACTTTAAAAATTACAGAACCAACATTAATTAAAAAAGCATTTCATAATCGCATAAAATCATTAGACAACACGATTGGAATGTTTAGCATATATATTGTTTTGAAAAATAAAAGCTTTCCTTACATCAATTATAATCATCATCATTTTTCCGATGTAAATGTTTGGACCGCCAATTATGATGAAAGAAAATGGCCTGAACATTATATGCTTTACACTCCGGCAATTTCAAAGTCTGACGAATGGGCTGACGCTATTATTGCTCTAACATATATGGATTTTAGGGAAGTTGAAAAATGGACAGATACCTATATTGAAAAACGGGGAAGCGAGTATTTGGAGTTTAAAAATAGAAAAGCCGAGATGCTTCTCGATAAAATCGAGGAAAAATTTCCCGACATCAGAAAACAAATTCATTGCTATTACACATCTACACCTTTAACATACAGAGATTACACAGGCACTCCTGAAGGATCGTCATACGGTGTGTTAAAAGATTTTTCAAACCCTCTCACAACAATCATAACAGCAAAGTCAAGAATCAGCAATTTGTTTTTCACAGGTCAAAACCTTAATATGCACGGAATACTAGGCGTTGCAATAAGTTCTGCGCTTACTTGCTCGGAAATTGTTGGTTACGATTATCTTATAAATAAAATTATAAAGGCATAAAATGAGTAACAAAAATAAATTCGATGTTATAATTGTTGGCAGTGGGCTTGGAGGATTGTTATGCGGGCTAATTCTTTCCAAAGCAGGTTACTCGGTCTGTATTCTAGAAAAACATCATCAAATAGGCGGAAACATCCAGACCTTTAAAAGGAAAGGATGCACTTTTACCACAGGTATGCATTATGTAGGATCTCTTGATGATGGACAAATCTTAAATAAAGTGTTTAAGTATCTTGGAATTTTGGATAAGATAAGGGTTAGAAAGCTTGATGAAAACTGTTTCGAGAAAATCTACATTGAGGATGAAGAGTTTGATTATGCAATGGGAATTGACAATTTTAAAGCAAAACTTTTAGGTTATTTCCCTGAAGAAAAAGAAGCAATTGAAAAGTATATCAATAAAATCGAATCTGTTTGGAATAATGTTAGTCTAATAAACCTAAGAGAAGTTTCTGAAGCCGATATTTTCAAACTCGATAGCCTATCCGAAAATACATACAGCTTTATTGAATCTATTACTAACAATAAGAAACTGAAAGCTGTTTTAGCGGCAACCAACGGATTATATGCAGGAGTGAAAGAAAAAACCCCAATGCATATTCATGCAATTATTAATAAATTTTTCATAAACAGCGCATGGAAACTAGATGAAAGTGAAGTTCTACTCGCAGATGTGATCAAAGAAGAAATTGAAAATCATGGTGGGATAGTTTTAACAAATCAAGAAGTGTTTAAGATAAACTGCGAAAACGATATTGCAGTAAGCGTTGTAACTAACAATAATGAAATATTTGAAGCAAAGAATTTCATTTCCGACATTCACCCGGCAAAAACAACCGAATTATTTGAACAGGGTGTTTTAAGAAAAGTATATGTAAATCGCCTTCAAAATGCAGAAAACACAATTTCATGCTTTTCTATTTATATGGTTTTGAAGAAAAAATCATTGAAACATATAAATTCCAACATATACTATTCTGATTCCTGGGATGTATGGGGTACAGATACTTACGATGCGAAGAATTGGCCCAAAGGATATATTTTCTATACATCACCCTGCAAAGACGACAGTGAATATGCGGAAAGCGCCACGGCAATTACTTTTATGAAGTATGAAGAAGTTGAAAAATGGAAAAATACAACAATAGGTAAAAGAGGTGATCAGTATCTTGATTTTAAAAGAATGAAGGCAGAAGCTTTTATAAAGAAAATTGAGAAAAAGTTTCCCGACTTAAGAACACATATTGACACTTATTACACTGCTTCGCCACTAACATACAGAGATTACACAGGAATACCTGAAGGCTCTATGTATGGTATTATAAAAGACTGTAACAATCCTTTAAACTCTTTCATATCGCATAATACAAAAGTTTCTAATGTATTCCTTACCGGTCAGAACATAAACTTACACGGCATTTTGGGAGTTAAAATGAGCTCAATGATATCTTGTTCAAATCATGTGGACATCAATAAACTTATTAATGAAATTAAGAATGTTTAGCCTGAAAAACATAAGACCATTTAAAAAGCTCTATGCTCCAAAGGTAGCAGACAAATCGGCTGTTAATACAGAAAGGATTAAAATTGCTGAAAACGATTATTCTTGTTTCGATTGCCGATTAAGGAAGAATAAATTCGGGCTTTGGGATATGTATATTAATGGCAGTGGATTTGACGCCGGAGTAAAAAACGGTATTTTAACCAAAGAGCTTGCCTACTTTCAGGAAGATTCTTTTATGAAAAGAATCAAGGAATTGGTACCCTCTAAATTCTACTTAAAATTTCTCAGGTTATTTGTAGGTCTTTTCAACAGAAACATTGCATTGCATGTTCCTGAAGAGTACAAGAAAGAAATTTATGGCATTTCTCTCAGTGCTTCAAAAGATTTCAATTTCGTTTCAAAGCCATATTTCAGAATGTTGAATTATCACGCTGCACACGACATAGGTCACGCACTGCAGAATATGAATATGGTTTATTGCACTGCATTTGGTATAAAGGGAGATAAAACAATTAATGGTGAAATGATTATAGGTCGCAATTTCGACCTTTATATTGGCGACGACTTTGCTCTTAACAAAATTGTGACTTTCGTAAACCCTGATAAAGGACACAAGTTTGTTTCTATAGGCTGGGCAAGTATGATTGGAGTTATTTCCGGAATGAATGAGAAAGGACTTACAATTACATATAATTCGGCAAAATCTGCTATTCCTTTCTCGGCAAAAACTCCTGTTTCAATTTTAGCAAGAAAGATACTACAATACGCATCAAATATCGATGAAGCTTTTCAAATTGCAAAAGAGTATAAAACATTTGTGTCGGGTGCATTCTTTGTAAGTTCAGCTTCAGAAAACAGATTTGTGATTATTGAAAAGACAACAAAAGATCTCGATATTTACGAAAGCGACAATGATGTTTTGATTCAAACAAACCATTTTCAAAGTAACAAATTCAAAAATACTAAGCTTAACCTTAAAAACATCGAGGAAAGTTCATCATTATACAGATGGGAAAGAACACAGCAACTTATCAATCGTAAGCAAAAGCACGATATTGGCACATTAGCAGAAATGCTGAGAGACCAAAAAGGTAAAAATGATGAAAATATCGGCATTGGAAATGAAAAGGCGCTAAATCAGCTTATTGGACATCATTCTATAATTTTCAAACCGCAGGAGTTGAAATTCTGGATATCAACCCACCCATATCAACTTGGAAGCTATGTAGCATATGATATGATGAAAGCATTTGATAATTCGGGCGAATTCAGTAAGGAAATAATCATTGAAGACCAAAATATTCCTGAAGACAGTTTTATGCATTCAGAGGATTTTCGATTATTTAATGGATACAGAGCAGAAACGCACAGGCTGGAGAAACTTCTTAAAAAGAAAAAACACAACATTACCGAGGAGCAGATAAATAAATACATAAAATCAAATCCCGAATACTACCAAACATTGTTTGTTGCCGGAAAGTACTATAAAAGCATTGGCAACAAGGAGAAAGCCAACCAATTTTTCCGCGATGCCCTAACCCGCCAGATTCCATGGCTCTCAGATAGGAAGAAGATTGAGGGTTGTATAGATTGAAACATAAACCACCTCCCAGTGGCGTAGCCGCGATATGTATATAGCATTGAATGCCAAACCCCAAACAAGCGCTGCGCTACACAGTTTGTTAGTTGCATAAATGCTTATTGGCAGCGCAACGGAGAAGGAGGTTTGTTTATCAATTAATATTTCATGGTTAATGTAAGTCAAGCGTTGAAAAATACAATAAACATTTTTGTAGATTTATTTTGCCTTTTTATTTTATTAATTTGTGTATTTAATATATTTTTGAGAAATTTGCTTTTGTTAAAACAAATAATAAATCATGAATCTAGATAAAATATCAACAATAGACATACAAAACAAAATTCTCGAAATTAGAGGATATCAAGTTATGCTTGACAGTGATCTTGCGCTATTATATGAAGTTGAAGTAAAAGTTTTAAATCAGACAGTTAAGAGAAACATAGAACGCTTTCCAAAAGAGTTTATGTTTCAGTTGTCAGAAAAGGAAATCAAGAACTTGAGGTCACAATTTGTGACCTCAAAATCACATGGTGGAAGACGGTATTCACCTTATGCTTTCACAGAACAGGGTGTTGCAATGCTTTCAGCAGTTTTAAAAAGTCCAACAGCAATAAAAGTGAGTATTAAGATTATGACGGTTTTTGTGGAAATGAGGCATTATTTAATGAAAAATGCTGACATTTTCGAAAAATTTCACAGAATTGACCAAAAACTGCTTGTACATGATGAAAATTTTGCTAAAATTTTCAAAGCCCTCGAAAGCAAAGAACTACCAAAACAAGGGATATTTTTCAACGGACAAGTTTTTGATGCTCATGTTCTTCTATCTGAAATGATTAAAAAAGCTGAAAAAACCATAATTCTAATGGACAATTATGTTGATGAAAAGGTTCTAACACTTTTAAGTAAGAAGAAATCAGAGGTTGAGGTTTTTATATATTCTAAAACCAT
Source organism: uncultured Bacteroidales bacterium (assembly GCA_964601515.1). Classification (GTDB taxonomy): domain Bacteria; phylum Bacteroidota; class Bacteroidia; order Bacteroidales; family UBA7960; genus PWND01. Next base: position 26,720 of record CAZRNU010000007.1, read on the forward strand.
CTCAAATAAGCTGCAACAGGATGCAGATAAATTTAATGCTCAATACAAAAACTTGATATTAAAACAGTTTGATGATTGCCACGATAGATTTTTAATAATAGATAATCAAATCTACCACATAGGCGCCTCATTAAAAGATCTTGGCAAAAAATGGTTTGCGTTTTCCAAATTGGAAATTGATGCAAAATTGATTTTGGGAAGATTAGATTAATAATTGTTTCGGTGCGCTGCACCTTAAAATCAATCCTCACATTCATTGCTATAGATATTTTGCTGCTACGCAGCGTTTTTTGGCAGGTGCAGATTGTGAAGATTGTATGGATTGTACAGATTGAATGGATTGAAGCAAAATCAACATACAGGGGCAGAGCCGCGAAATATCTATAGCAAAAATGACGAATAAAAGTACGAGAGGTGCAGAGTACCAAAATATTATATTTAACAATATGTTTTATATAAAGATATTTATTATATATTTGTCTAAATAAAATCAAATATCATGGCTAATACATATAAACAATTTTATGCACATTTAGTTTTTGCAGTAAAGAACCGAGAGTCTTTAATCAAAAAATCAATTAAAAATGAATTGGAAAAATACATTAGTGGCATTATCCAAAATCATAATCACAAGCTGATAGCAATCAACTGTATGCCAGATCATATACATATATTTTTTGGGTATAATTTGAATGAATTAATTCCTGATTTAGTCGAGGAAATCAAAACATCTACTAATAAATGGATAAACACAAACAACTTTACTGGTTTTAGATTTGAATGGCAAAAAGGATACGGAGCGTTTTCACATTCACATTCGCAGATTAGCACAGTAGCAAATTATATAGAAAATCAGGAAAATCATCATATTAGAAATACATTCAAGCAAGAATATTTAGATATTTTACGCAAAAATGAAATTAAGTTTCAAGACGAATATCTTTTTGATTTTTTTGAATAAATGCAAATGATTTTTGATTGTTATATTCCGGTGCGCTGCACCTTAAAATCTATCCGGGCATTCATTGCTATAGATATTTTGCTGCTACGCAGCGTTTTTTGACAGATGCAGATTGTGCAGATTTTATAGATTTTATGGATTGTATAGATTGTATAGATTGAATAGATTGAAAGGATTGTACAGATTGAATGGATTGAAGCAAAATCAACATACAGCGGCAGAGCCGCGAAATATCTATAGCCAAGATTTAGCATAAAAGTACGAGAGGTGCTGTGCACCGAAACATTCAAATGCGAGAGATTCCTTTGCTATTCAGGAATTTCCAGCTTCCGCCTAAGCGGAACTGGAAACTTCCGTAGATTATCCTATTCCCTCGCTGATATGATTATCTTCTCAGCATTTTCGCCAGTAAGCTGCCATGACAGACATCTTGCGCTGCCTCCAAGCATGCAAACGCCTTCTGCGTTTATGGTTACAACTGTTTTGGTTGTGTTATCGCGTATTGTATTTATGACCTGATTATCGTGAGGCATATTGAATATAGGAACATATATATAGTTGTTTGTGACAACTGCATTTACATGAATGCCACATGCAGGTTCGAATCCATTGGGCGTTAATGGCTCCATTTTTTCACTGGGGATTGGGACTTCTATAATTTTTATATTTGAAAATGAAGCGTTTAATTCTTCTAAGACTTTTTCTCTTAGCTCACTATCTATGTGTGTATAATCATTTACCAGCAAAACATCTTTGTCAATCCAGCAGACCATGCCATCAGAATGGGCTAATATTGCTTCATCAGGTTTAATTATTGCCACTTCAGTTGCATTAAGCAAGTTCTTTAGAATCTGCTTTGCCTCAGATAGCGGCAAATTATTATATTCGGGGAAACGTGTGGTTGTAATCACTCTACCGGAGTAATTATCAACAATGTTGCCGCCGTCGAGATAATAATCCGATTTTGCCCTAATAATATCATGACGGTTAGCGAAATTGTCGAAGCTTTTTTGAATTAATTGCGCATCACTTTCAGAAACAATGCTGTTGTGCGTATATTTACACTGAACCGGATTAAATGGATTTATTGTTGAAAAATCACGAACCCATATATCCTCAATCCTCGCTGTTAAAAGCACATCCTCAGGCAGCTTATCTTTGTAATATCTTTTGTTTTGCCTATCCACAATAACAACAATATTATCCTTCCCAATAACTGCCTTTGCAAACTCTATCTGAAAATCAACTATCTGAGCAAAATACGGAGCATAAACACTTTCTGTAACCAAAGGAGCAACAAGCACAATCAACATCCTTTCTGAGGATATTTCATTAGTGAAATTACCATTCATATAATTGGTTTTTGAGCAAAAAACAAACAACAAAAATGAAATTATTAATAAAACCATCAATTTTCGCATCAAGGCTAATTTCTTTATAAGAATATGAAGCAAATATAATATAAGGCCAAGCAATAGAAATATTGATAAAAATTATTTTTTGATGACTTTATTTGAGCTTCAACAAAACAATCTTGACCAAATTCTCAAAACTAAACAAGCAATTAAAAGCTAACCCTTTGATTTTACAGTTATCTTCAATTCTTTTTAACTCATCATTCATCCAATTTGAATTTATTGGACATATTACTACTGCAATACCATAGGAGCTGTTTTTTTCATTATTTCTTTTAATTTCATTTATTAGCTTTTTTCGTGCTTCTGAAAAATCGCGATTTTGATTTAAAAATTTTATTTCAACGAAAGTTGATTTATTATTTTCCTCAATACAAATGTCAGCATATCTATTGTCAACAACTAGTTTTTCTATAAATACCTTGTTATTATTCTCAGACAATAACTTTTTATAAAGCAAACTAGCTAAGTTAACCTGAAACCAACCTTCAATTTTTTTCCCATCATCAATTAAAACTTTTATATAGTTCTGGTTTTGGCATACCATTTCTTTGCCAATTTCTTGACAACAATCTCTTATTATTTCTTCCAAGTTTTTCATTATCAAATAATTATTAATAATTTCCCTACTCATAAGGCTTTTCGGTTTCGCCCCGTTTTTTTGTAGTGGGTTCTGGGCTCCACTTTATACTTCCTAATACTTATTTTTATATGATATAAGCATATTTCAAGAATTACATGTCTTGAACACCACATAAAGTCCTATATAAAATAAGCCGTTTATTGTTTTTTCCTGCAACAGAAAACACAAGTATTTTTTGTTTTAGGAAGATACACTATCTTTAGTGACAAATATTAATTATATGTAATCTTTGTAAATAAAAATTAAAACATTGACACCTACTATATTGATTCCAATTTTTGTTAATTATACAGCTTTTAAAAAATCATTCATGTCTGATTGTTTTTTCAGAAGCACCCTTATATCTTAATATGCAAAATAATACTTCATTTGTATTAAACTATTTTTGTTGGATAATTTTCTATCATATGGTTATACAAGTTTCCTGGCAAAGGAAAATTAGAATTCATGCAACTTGAAAGTAGTATTGGAAATATAATTGCGAATATAATCTTTCACATTCACAATCCTCCATTACATAAATTCTGACTCCATCAGTTCTTTAAAAAACCGCTACTGACCATAAATTATCTCGCCAAATATCAATTTAGAAAACAATTCATCCTAATCATTTAGAATTTCATAATTTTCTTCACCATACATTTCTTTCATCTTTTCCCAATATGGCATAGTAACTTTATCAACTTTGCCAGAAACTTTGTGTTTTACGGTTATAGTTGGCTCTGTATTTACTGGGCTGCTTGTACCCTTACCACTAGCTGTTGACGCTATTTGATTATCATCCATTATTCCTTCTAAATTTCTACCTGCTTGATATAGATATACCAAACATATAATGTTAAAAATCAAAAACAAAATAATGCCAATAATATTAATGAACATTATTGTATCTGCTTTTAAATCAACATTTGTAGATATGAAAAATATTATTCCTATCGTTACTATTGATAAAATTATAGTAACAACAATAGCTTTTAAGGCCTTTCCCGCCTCAACAATGTTGTTGTAATTTATTGTATTTTTTTCTTCCATGACTATATGTTTTTATTAATTTCCCTACTCATAAGGCTTTTCGGTTTTGCCCCGTTTTTTATAGTGGGTTCTGGGCTCCACTTTGTATTAATTTCTTGCCACATAGGGTGGTCAGCCCTTATTAGACCATTATCTTTTTAAAAACTTACCCATATTAAAATACATTTCCGCTCTGAAAGGAGAATTAATAGAGCCTATCTTGTCAAAAATGTTTGATTTTCTTTCCATTTGTATTTTTTTTATGGCAATTGTGGGAAAAGCACAAAAAAAAACAGCGTGGTCAAATTACCCACCGCTGTCGAGGTTCTACCAAAACCCACTGAACAAGATAAGCAACGACCACGCCTTGACGTGGCGTTTTTGCTTACTATCCTGTTCAGTTATTGAAATTTGGTAGATTCCGACAACAGAATTCAGCTAAACGCTATATTTTTAATATTTGCCTGTTATTACATAATATTTGTGTTTGTAAAACATATTTTCGTGGGGTAAATATAATAATATTTTTTTACGAAATGGATTTTGAAGGGATTTTTTTGAAATTTGTTAATATGTTCATACCCGAAGCTGGAAGTCCCGCTTGGGCGGGAGCTTCCAGTTCTCGCGAGGAATTTCCAGCTTCCGCCTTAGCGGAACCAGAAGCCTCTATCGCAAAGGCTGTTTAGTCTATTAATATATTTTATTAGTGCGTGAAATAATGTTATTTGTTATATTTGCACTCTGTATTCATGTATTAAATAATGATTATGACACATTATGATTTACCAATTCAAAACATAAAAAGCAAGATATACGAGATTCGTGGAAAGCAGGTAATGCTAGATCGTGACTTGGCAGGGCTTTATGGTGTAAATACGAAAAGACTAAATGAACAGGTTAAAAGAAACATTGAACGTTTTCCTAAAGACTTTATGTTTCAGCTATCAAAACAAGAGAAACTCGAGGTGGTCGCAAATTGCGACCACCTCGCAAACCTAAAATATTCATATATTCTTCCTTATGCATTCACAGAGCAAGGAGTAGCTATGCTTTCAAGCGTTCTGAAAAGCAAGCAAGCTGTTGAGGTAAACATACAAATAATGCGCGCTTTTGTTGAATTTAGGCACTACTTGATTAAAAATGCAGATATCTTCGAAAAATTTCACAGAATTGACCAAAAACTGCTTGTACATGATGAAAATTTTGCTAAAATTTTCAAAGCCCTCGAAAGCAAAGAACTACCAAAACAAGGGATATTTTTCAACGGACAAGTTTTTGATGCTCATGTTCTTCTATCTGAAATGATTAAAAAAGCTGAAAAAACCATAATTCTAATGGACAATTATGTTGATGAAAAGGTTCTAACACTTTTAAGTAAGAAGAAATCAGAGGTTGAGGTTTTTATATATTCTAAAACCATCTCAAATAAGCTGCAACAGGATGCAGATAAATTTAACACTCAATACAAAAACCTAACATTAAAGCAGTTCGATGATTGCCACGACAGGTTTTTAATAATTGATAATAATATTTACCACATAGGCGCTTCTCTCAAAGACTTAGGCAAAAAATGGTTTGCGTTTTCCAAATTGGAAATTGATGCAAAACTAATTTTGGGAAAATTAGATTAATAATAGTTTCGGTGCTCCGACTGCCGACTTACCACTTACGACTGCCGACATACGACTACCGACTCCCCCCTTCAAAAAATTTTTATCTCTTGTAAAAACAACTTACTTTTGCTGTCTTGAAAACGTTTTTTTCTAAATCATAAATATTGCTTTTCTATTATGTTGATACCGGAATTTGAAATCGGGAAATTATCTAAACAGGAAATAAAATCATATCAGGAGAGGGAGCTTGCAAACTCGCTTCAGTATGTTGCAGCTAATTCTAAGTTTTATATCGAGCTGTTTAAAAACCATAAAATTGATATCAGCAAAATAAAATCATTGGAAGATCTTTCGCACATTCCTTGCACAACAAAAGAAGACCTTCAGATGAGAAATATGGATTTTTTGTGTGTTGAACATGATAAAATAATAGACTATATAACAACTTCAGGTACACTCGGCAACCCTGTTACTTTCGCTGCTACCGAAAACGATTTAAACAGACTTGCTCATAACGAATTCTTGTCTTTTGTTTGTGCAGATGGGACTTTTAAGGATGTATATCACCTTATGATAACTATGGACAGGCGTTTTATGGCCGGACTGGCTTATTTTCTGGGGCTGAGGAAACTCGGAGCCGGCATTGTAAGAGTAGGACCCGGCAACCCCGAACTGCAATTTGATACAATAAAAAGAATTTCTCCAACATTCATTATTACTATTCCTTCTTTCATTCCAACACTTATTGAATACGCAGAGGAAAAAAATATCGACCTTAGCAAAACATCTGTAAAATCAGCAATTTGTATTGGAGAACCTCTGCGCGACAATAGTTTCAATCTTAACAAACTTGGTCAGCATATTAAATCGAAATGGGATTTGAATCTTTATTCCACATACGCTTCAACCGAGATGGGTGCAGCATTTACAGAATGCTATTACGGAATCGGAGGTCACCATCATCCGGAGATGATTGTGGTGGAATTTTTGGATGATAAAGGAAATCAAGTGGCAGAGGGGGAATTAGGAGAGGTTACTATAACCAACCTGGGTGTTGAAGGCATGCCTCTTGTCAGATTCAGAACCGGAGATATCTGTACATATTTCACTGAGCCATGCAAATGCGGCAGAAATTCGCTGAGAATAGGGCCGGTTGTGGGCAGAAAAAATCAAATGATAAAATACAAAGGAACAACTCTATTCCCATCTGCATTGTTTGAAATTCTTAATGATATATCAGATGTGAAAAACTATATTATTGAAGTTTCTACAAACAATATTGAAACCGATGATATTATAGTAAAAATTGGAACTCAAAACAACACAAAGCTTTTTGAAAAAACCATAAAAGACCATTTCAGAGCAAAGCTGAGAGTAGCTCCATCAATTGAGTTTAAAGATCCGAAAGAAATTTCTAAGCTGCAGCTACCTGAGTCGAGTAGAAAACCGATTTTATTTATTGACAATAGAAATAACAAGCATTAGAAGCTGAGATTACTCATTTTTCAGCATTATTCTAAATGTTGTTCCTTTGTTTAAAGCAGAACTTTTTACATACAATTTCCCTTTGTGATAATTCTCTATAATTCTCTTGCTAAGAGAAAGACCTAAACCCCACCCTCTTTTTTTACTGGTAAACCCGGGATTAAATATTGATTTGAATTTCGACTTTGGGATACCCTTGCCGGTATCTGTTATATCAACAAAAACAACATTCTTATGTTCCTGAACCAGCACCGAAACGATGCCTTCCCCATCCATAGCATCAACAGCATTTTTAATTATATTTTCAATAACCCATTCGAAAAGATTTGCATTAATTTTTATGTTTATTTCAGCATTTAGTTCAGGATATACTTTAAACTTCACCTTATTGGAAGTTCTGGTTTTCATATACTCAACCACATCATGAATAATTTCAATTATATTCAATTGGGTAAGATTAGGCGGGCTTCCGATTTTCGAAAACCTTTCTGTAATGTTTTCTAGTCTCTTTATATCTTTGGATATTTCAGTAATAGTTTCGTCATCAATATTCTTCATTTTAAGAATCTCAACCCAAGCAATCAAAGAAGACAATGGAGTACCGAGTTGATGTGCCGTTTCTTTCGACATCCCAACCCATACCTGATTTTGTTCGGCATTCCTTGCAGTGCTGAATAGCAGATAAGCAATCACAAGAAATATTGCAATAACAAACAGCTGTGCCGGGGGATAATACCTCAACTGTGTAAGCAAAGCTGAATTAGTATAATACACAAAACAAGTTCCATGTCCCGGTAAGTTGATAATTATTGAAGGGTTTTTTTCTGTCATTTTAGAAATAAGCCTTTTAGAAAAATTGGGATCTGAAATGTCAGTGTCTTCAATATTACCGTAAGCAATTATTTTGGACTTAGTGCTATCTGTAATTATTACAGGAACATTTGCCGAATTAATTACAACTTCAGAAATAAAAGATTCAATTAAATCATCCAAAACATCCCTAAGCTCAGTAAATAACTTTGAATCAGTATAATAAATATACTCCGTGTTTTTCTCAACTGTAAAAGGGATAGGAGCATATTCCGAAAAAAAAGCTTTAAGTCTTCCGTCGAATTTTGTAAAATGGCTGTATTTACCATCCAAATTAGCACTGGTTATAATATTATCATTTCCATCAACTAAAATAACCGGTATAGTTTTATTTCCAAGAACAATTTCTGAATAAAATGTAATGTCTTCATCCAATCCGGCGGCGAATATCTTATGATAAGCCGATGCCCAAATCTGAACCCTGTTTTTCTCTTCCTTTTTAATTTCTTCAAAAAATTCTTCAGTATATTTTACAAGACTTGCTCTTTTCTGCACTGCATCAGCCCATAAAGCCACTTTTACCCTTTCATCTCTGGCAATTTTCCTAACAATTACATCTGTATACCATAAAGACGCCCCTACTATTAGAACGGCAAAGCCAAGAAGAAAGAACTTCCATCGTTGTTTTCGGGAGTAAACATTAAAAGCAATCTTCATAAAAAACAATAATTGAGTTATTATTAGCATTTACAAATATAACAACGAATGCTAACAAAAAATATGATTTTGAGTTGAATAAAAAGAAATCGCATTAACCTAAACTCTTAGTCCTACTATAAGAATATCATCTATTTGTTCATAGCCATCACTCCATTCCAAATATTTCTTTTCAAATAATTCGGGTTGATTTTTAAGAGGATTTTGAAAAATATCCAGCAATAATGTTTTAAACCTTTCTGCATTAAACCTTCTATTTGTAGTAGCACTTAGCTGATCTATAAACCCATCTGAAAATAAATAAAACGTGTCATTAGGAATAAGATCAAATTCATGATTTTGAAATTGCTTTTCAACTGAAGACAAAGACACAGATTGAGTATCACCTTTAATTTCAATAAGAGAAGACCCGTTCATTTTAGTTATTACAACTTTATCAGAATTAAGATCAAGTTGAACATCATCATTTTGTCGTAAAATATATAACGGACTTCTTGCTCCGGCAAACTGCACTCTCTTAGTATTGTTATTAATAAACAAAACACTCATATCGATGCCATCATTTGCTTTTTCATCTTTCTCTTTCTGATATAATGAACTTTTTACTTCTTGTCTGAGTATTTCAAGCAAGTCTGATGCTTTAGTAATATCTTCTCTCCTGGTAATTTCATTAAGGAAAGCAATCCCAAGCATACTCATAAATGCACCCGGCACGCCATGACCTGTACAGTCAGCGCAAATTACAACAGTGAAATCATTTATGTTTTTAACCCAATAAAAATCTCCACTAACAATGTCTCTAGGTTTATAAAAAATCATAGAGTCATTTAAGATTTCATTTAATATTTCTTCAGATGGAAGAAGAGCAGATTGAATAAGTTTTGCATAATTTATACTGTCAGTAATTCTTTGGTGGCTTGCTTCAATATATTCCTTTTGCCTGATAACATAATCACGTTGAGAAGAGATTTCGTCTCTTTGTGTTCTGATCTCTTCATTTTTCTGATTTATTTCTGAATTCTGCAGAGCCAGCAATTCATTTGCAGTCTTTTTAGCTTTATACTGGCGGTAAATAAGATATGACAAACCTGCAACCAATACGAAGCCTGATAGAAAAACTATGGTATAAATTCTTTGCTTTGCAACTTCTCCCTTTTGCAATGCAATTTCAGCTTCTTGCAAAGATTTTTCCTTTGTTAAATTTTCTATTTCCAACTGCTTTTTTTCAGTTTGAAACCTTGCTTCCATCTCAGATGTAGCTTTTGCCATATCGGTACTATATAAGCTATCTTTCAAAACTAATGCATCCTTGGCATAATTTAGAGCAGACCTATAATTACCTAAAGCTTCCAGAGAGCTAATAAGCCATTTGGTTGCATCAAGTTGTGAACTAATAAACCCTGATTTTTGAGCTATTTCAAAAGATGACTTACCATATTCTACAGATTTCTTATAATCGCCAATTAAGAAATACAACTCCGACATAGCATTCTTGGAAGACATAATTCCATTAATATTTCCGGTTTTTTCAAATATTTCTGCCGCTTTTAATGAGTATTCAATCGCTTTAGAATATTTTCCCAAGTTTTTATTTACAAGAGAAAGGCCTGAATATGAATGTGCCGTTCCTGATTGATCTTTATAATCAATTGCATTTTCCAATGCTTTAAGGAAGTACTCTTCTGCAAGCTGATACTGTTTATTTGCATCACTTGACATTCCCATAACAATCAGAATATTTATGATGCCTTTCTTGTCTCCAATTTTTTCTCTTATTTCAAGCGATTTTTTAAAATAATCAATTGCTGTATCATGATTCTTCATATAATAATGCAATACACCAATATTATAATAACCTGTACCTGATCTTACTGCATCGTTATTTTTTTCAAATAAATCAAGTGCTTTTTGGTAGTATTCCAGAGCTTTTTGATAATTACCCTGAACATGATAAACATTACCTATGTTATTTAAAACTCCTGCCAAAAATGGTTCATTTCCAGAATCCTCATAAGCTTCAAGCGCCTTCATATTAAATTCAATTGCTTTATCAAGTTCACCCAGATATCTGTATATTACACCCAGATTATTATATGAATCCTGCAGCAGTTTATTATTCTCACCCACTTCTTCAGCAATTTCCAAGGCCTTTAGATAGTCCTCAAGTGCATCATTATATAAGCCTTTAAGTCTATTGCAGTTGCCATAAATTATATAACACTGTCCTAATCCGGTTTTAGCTTTCTTAGTAATTTCAGCAGATTTAGATTTTTGTAAAGCTTGAAAAGATTCAATGATGCTGTCAACAATTTCTATTGCTCTAGCCGGATTGCTTTTATACAATACCTCAACATTAGCTATACCTCTGTGTCCGTGCAACGCTCTAAGTTGTCTTAGTTCATCACTTCCTGATAAAATGCTTATAGAGAGTCGGAAATAATATATTGCTGAGTCCGGGTGTTTAATGGCCAGTTCTGTAGCAATATCAAAATAAATACTTGATTTTATTGTATCTGATTTTGATTTCCCGAGCTCTGTAAAAAGGCTGTCAACCTTTGACGGTTGAGAAAAAGTAATCAGAGGGAAAAATACAAGAATGATTGCGAATCGTAGCATAACTAAAAGATTTTCACAATAATAACAAAAAAAATGACAACTTTTAGTTAATGAAACAAAATCTATTAAGGGATGTTCATAAATTTATGCGACTGCAATGAGGTCTGCCATTTGGGATTTGCCTTTATATATTCAACAATTTCAGGCAGAACGGATTTGAATTTACTCCACTCCGGCTGTAAATAAAGAATACATTTAGTTTTTACATGAGCTGCATTTTCTTCTGCCCAGTCAAAATCTGATTTTTGTTGAATTATAACTTTCAATTCATCAGCCATTAGGAGTAATTCTTTTTTAGGAGGAGAATTTGGCTTTGGGGAAACACAAATCCAATCAAAATGACCTGACAAAGGATATGCACCGGAGGTTTCAAGGAAAATCTTTGCTCCACCTTTTTTTAATCCTTCACATAAAGGGCCAAGATTATACATAAGTGGTTCACCCCCTGTTATTACTACTGATTTAGCAGGATATTCCAATGCTCTTTTAATAATGTATGGAGTTTCCGCCAATGGATGCAGAGCTGCATTCCACGATTCTTTAACATCACACCAGCGACAGGCAATATCGCATCCGCCAATTCTCAAGAAAAATGCTGCTTTTCCTGTGTTATACCCTTCGCCTTGCAAAGAATAAAACTCTTCCATAACAGGAAGCAACAAGCCATTGTCAAGCTCTTTTTTCTGTTGAGTTGATAAATTGTATAATTTGTATTTTGCCAATTATCCGTAAATTTCCTTTTTCGAAGCCTTAAGAGTATTCATAAGCAGTGACACTATTGTCATTGGACCAACTCCACCCGGCACAGGCGTAATCATTGATGCCTTGGCAGATACTTCCTCATACTTAACATCACCAATAAGTCTGAAGCCAGACTTTGAAGCAGAGGATTCTACTCTATGAATACCAACATCAATAACAACTGCACCTTCTTTAACCATTTCCGCTGTAACAAATTCAGGCTTCCCAATAGCAACAATAAGAATGTCGGCTTTTGAAGTTATTTCCTTAATATTCTTTGTTTTACTATGACAAATGGTAACTGTAGAATTTGCATGATTGTTATTCATAGACATAAGTATACTCATTGGTCTGCCTACAATATTGCTTCTTCCAAGAACAACACAGTTTTTGCCTGAGGTTTCAATTCCTGACCTTTTTATTAGCTCCATAATTCCATTTGGAGTGGCAGAAACATAAGAAGGTAGTCCAATTGTCATTCTACCAACATTTACAGGATGAAATCCATCAACATCTTTTGCCGGATTTATAGCCTGAATAACTTTATTTTCATCAATATGTTTTGGTAAAGGCAACTGCACAATAAAACCGTCTATTTCTGGGTCATCATTAAGGAATTTCACAGTTTTAAGCAACTCTTCTTCAGATGTATCTTCGGGCATATTATAAACCGACGAATCGAAACCGACTTCCTTGCATGCTTTTTCTTTACTTGCAACATAAGTTTCACTTGCAGGGTCGCTACCTACAAGAATAGCTGCCAAATGAGGTACTTTACCATCATTATCTTTAATCTTCATAACAATGCTAGCAATTTCTTCCTTAATGTCGTTGGCTATTTTCTTACCATCAATTATAGTCATCCTATTACTTTTTTATCTATATTAAAACATTAAACCTTGTCAAAACCTGATTCATTATATAAAGGCATTATCTTTTCATTCCCGACATTGCCCTCATAATATTCTTCATTTTGCCGCCACCGCCCGACATCATTTTCATCATTTTTCTGGTATCTTCAAATTGTTTGACCAATTTATTTACTTCCTGTATAGATGTCCCACTTCCTTCTGCTATTCTTTTTCTACGATTCCCGTTAAGAACCGTCGGATTCTGCCTTTCATAGGGGGTCATTGAGTAAATTATAGCTTCAATGCCTTTGAAAGCGTCATCTTCAATATCCATATCTTTAATTGCTTTACCCATACCGGGTATCATGCTAACTAAGTCTTTAACATTACCCATTTTTTTGATTTGTTGCAATTGAGCAAGAAAATCATCAAATCCAAATTGATTTTTTGCAATCTTCTGCTGAAGTTTTCTGGCTTCTACTTCATCAAATTGTTCCTGAGCTTTTTCAACAAGAGAAACAATATCACCCATACCAAGAATTCTATCGGCCATCCTTTGAGGGTGAAATAGGTCGATTGCTTCCATCTTCTCCCCAATACCAACAAATTTAATTGGCTTATTCACTACTGCGCGAATAGTAAGAGCAGCCCCTCCTCGTGTATCACCATCAAGCTTTGTAAGCACAACACCATCATAATCAAGCCTTTCATTAAATGCGCTAGCAGTATTAACGGCATCTTGACCCGTCATAGCATCTACCACAAAAAGTATTTCCTGAGGATTAAGTGCTTTTTTCAGGTTAGAAATTTCGTCCATCATTTGAGCATCAATGGCTAATCGACCCGCAGTATCTATAATTACTACCTGATGTCCCATGTTTTTCGCATGGCTTACAGCTTTTTTTGCAATTGAAACCGGATCTTTAGAGTCAATTTCAGAAAAAACTTCTACCTTTACTTGCTCCCCTAATACTTTTAACTGCTCAATAGCTGCAGGCCTGTATACGTCGCATGCTGTCAATAATACTTTCTTGCCTTTCTTACTTTTTAAATAATTGGCAAGCTTTGCAGAGAAGGTTGTTTTACCACTACCTTGCAAGCCGGCTATAAGAATTATTGCCGGGCTGCCTTTCAGATTTATTTCTGTATTTTCTGAGCCCATCAACAATGACAGTTCTTCATGCACTATCTTTACCATTAGCTGCCCCGGAGATACGGCAGTTAATACATTTCTGCCTAATGCTTTCTCTTTAACGGTTTCCGTAAACGTCTTTGCAATTTTATAGCTAACATCGGCATCTAATAATGCTCGCCTGATATCTTTTAATGTTTCTGCAACATTGATCTCTGTAATATGCCCCTGACCTTTTAGGAGCTTAAATGCTCGGTCAAATTTTTCTGTTAAACTCTCAAACATGGTTTTTCAAATTTTTTGCAAAATTATCAAATATTTCCAAAAGATTTGCTAAAGTTTAATAACTCAAAACATTAATTCAATGATTTATAATGATGTATAATTTATAAGAAAAAAGTGTTGAAAAGTTCTTTATAATCGCTGCATTATGCCTGTGTTTTTTCACTATATTTACAATATGCAATTATGCATAGATAATTTATTACAGATTATTTTCGTATCTTTGCAGGCTAATTTTGAATAGGATATTCCGTCTTACTCTGATTAATTGATTGAAATATAATAAGTTTAGTGAATGGAAGAAGATTACGGATTTATTATGAATAAGCCCCAACAGGTAGAAACATTTGAAAAAATGCTGGACGATAATTTGGGTGTTTATTTTGATGTAGATGATTTTGAGCAAATTATTGATTATTATCATTATGAAAGCCTATTCGAAAAGGCCATTCATGCTGCTGAGCTTGCTATAGATTTACATCCGGCATCAATTCCTTTGAAGCTAAGAATAGCATCTCTATTAGCATCGTCTAATGATGAAAAAGGTGCATTATCATTAATAAATGAGATTGAGAATTCAGAGCCTGACAATGTTGACATATATTTAACAAAAGGCGCTATCTATTCTCAACTTAAAGAATATAAAAAAGCAATAGATGCATACAACAAAGCTCTTCCCATTGCAGAAGAGCCGGATTATATCTGTTGCAATATAGCTTTTGAATACGAAAATCTTGGAGAATATAATAAAACTATCGAATATTTAAAGAAAGCGCTTGACTATAACCCCGACAATTATGTAGCAATGTTTGAAGCTGCATATTGTTTTGATCTGCTATCCCTAAATGAAGAAAGCATAACTTTTTTTCTAAAACATATAGATAAGCACCCATACTCTACAGAAGCATGGTTTAATCTTGGAGTTTCATACAACAACGCTAACATGCATGAAAAAGCTATAGAAGCGCTGGATTATTGCCATGTTATTTTGGAAGACCACAAACCTGCATTTATTCAGAAAGCATTTGCCTATTCAGGGTTAAATCAGTTTGATAAGGCCATTGAATGTTATAAAAACAGCGCAGACAACATTGACGACAATCCTATGGTTCTTTATTATATTGCTGAAGCCTATGAGAAAATGGAAAATTTTACTCAGGCGATTGCTTATTACAACCAGGCGATTGAGTTGGATGAGGATATCACAGATGCATGGATTGGTTTGGGAGTTTGCGAACTAGAGGCAGGAAATACTTCCAAGGCAATTAGATACATGCTAAAGGGACTGTCAATGGATCAGGAAAACACTTCATATCTTTGCTTAGTTGCAGACGCTTATCATAGCGCAGGCGACAAAGAGAACTGCATAAAATATTACGAGAAAGCACTGTATTTTGATAGTATAGATGCAGAAACATGGTTTGATTATGCTGATTCTTTAATAAGTTTTAGAGAATTTGAAGAATCTATCAGTGTTATTGTTAGAGGAACTGAAGCAATTAAAGAAATGCCTGCATTTAATTATAGAATGGCAGTTTGTCTTTATTTTTCAGGCAAACATGGTGAAGCTGACTTTTTCCTTGAAGAAGCCTTAAGAGAAGATATTGGCTTCCAAGATTATAAGATTTTAGAAAAATATCCTGAATTAAGCAGCTTTGATTCTTATGTTAGAATAATTGGAAGTTTCGGCCCCTAGTAAACCACAAATCCTGCTCTATTAATTATTAAATCACAATTTACTAATATGTCTGAAAAAATCTTGAAGTACTTATTTGTTTTCTTTAGGGGCGTTGCGATGGGTGCAGCTGATATTATACCGGGTGTCTCCGGCGGAACCATTGCGCTTATAACAGGCATTTACGAAAAGCTGATATCAAGCATAAAATCAATTAATCCGGCAATCCTCAAGTATGCGCATAAAGAAGGAATACAAGCAGCCTGGAAAAAAATTAACGGTAATTTTTTAGTAGTGCTGTTTTCCGGGATACTGATAAGTATTTTCTCTCTAGCCAAAGTGATTGCATGGCTTATGGAAAACCACAAAATACTTGTATGGGCATTTTTCTTCGGGCTCATTGCCGCATCAGCCATTTACATTTGGAAAAAAATTAATGGACAGAAACTTATAAGTTTTATATTCATTGTAATAGGAGCAGCTATTAGCTACTATATAACAATAGCAACGCCTGCTACAACGCCTGAATCATTAGTATTTACTTTCTTTGCCGGCTTAATTGCAATCTGCGCCATGATTCTTCCTGGAATTTCAGGCAGTTTTATTTTATTATTAATGGGGAAATACGAATATATATTAAACGCAGTAAATGAGTTAAAAATTGAAGTTTTAGCAGTGTTTGCTGCAGGATGTATTGTTGGTATAATAAGTTTTGCCAATATTATATCATGGCTTTTTAAAAAATTCCCTAATATAACTCTGGGTTTATTGACTGGATTTATGATTGGCTCATTAAATAAACTGTGGCCATGGAAGCAAGTTATTGAAACAAGAATAAATTCAAATGAAGAAATAATTCCTCTTATTGAAAAAAGCGTATCTCCCTTTAAATATCAACAAATTGAAAATTCTGACCCATTAATACTTTCAGTAATACTTGTATCTTTCTCAGGCTTTATTCTAGTATTTTTGATAGAATATTTGGCCTCAAGGAAGTTTGACAAAATAAAATAAAATGAGAATTTTTGGTCTCATCGGAAATACCCTGACTCACTCATGGTCGAAAAAACACTTTGATGAGAAATTCAGTAATGATAATATTACTGATGCTTCCTATGAATTATTTCCAATACCCCGCATCAATGAGGTATTTAAACTCATTTTTCAAAATAAGGATATAGTGGGTCTTAATGTTACTATTCCATATAAAGAGCAAATAATGCCTTACCTTAATGAGATATCTGAAGAGGCAAAAAAGATTGGAGCTGTAAATACTTTAAAAATAAAACATTTGGAAGATGAAATATCTATAAAAGCGTACAATACTGACATTTACGGATTTGAAGAATCAATAAAACCTTTCTTATCTCCAACAATTAAAAAAGCTCTAATACTTGGCACCGGCGGATCTTCCAAAGCTGTTGCCTATGTCTTTGATAAACATAAAATTGATTATACAATGGTTTCTCGCCTGAAGAAAAGTGACAAAATAATTCTATGGCATGAGATTAAAACCGAGGAATTCAAAGCATACGACATAATAGTAAACGCAACACCCATAGGCATGTATCCAAATTCCGGAGAAAAGCCAATGCTTCCTTACCATCTTCTAAATACTAAACAAATACTTTTCGACTTAATCTACAATCCCGAAAAAACTTGCTTCCTAAAGGAAGGTGAAAAAAAAGGGTGCACAATTATTAACGGGCTAGAAATGTTAAAAAAACAAGCAGAAAAATCATGGGAAATTTGGAATGAATAAATAAAACTACAAAAAACATCAATAAATATTAAACAATTACATCAATGATAATTCTTAAAAAATTCTTTACAATATCATTATTCGCTTTTATTTTTCATTTAAGCGTCGAATCACAAATTCCAACCAATTATTATAGTGGAACTGAAACAATTAACGGGCAAGAGTTAAAAACAGCCTTATTTTATATCATAAAAGACCACAATGCTTTGTCTTATGCAGATCTTTGGTCAGCATTTTATGATACAGACAGAAAGCCTAATGGCAAAGTATGGGATATGTATTCTGACAAACCGGGACAAACTCCTCCGTACGAATACACTTTCTTTTCAGACCAATGCGGCAATTATAATTCTGAAAATGACTGCTATAACAGAGAACATAGCTTCCCGAAAAGCTGGTTTAATGATGGATATCCAATGTATACAGATATGTTTCATCTGGTTCCGACTGACGGTTATGTAAATGGCAAAAGATCAAATTATCCTTATGGAAGAGTTGGAACTGCAACATGGACATCTCTTAATGGAAGTAAGCTTGGGAATAGTAACTTTCCCGGCTATACAGGGGTAGTATTCGAACCAATAGATGCTTACAAAGGTGATTTTGCCCGTGCATATTTTTATATGGTAACAAGATATCAAGATAAAGTTTCAAATTGGAATTCAGCAATGCTAAATCACACATCATATCCGGCATTTACTTCTTGGGCCTTAGACCTTCTCATGCAGTGGCACGAGCAAGATCCTGTAAGCCAAAAAGAAATAGATCGCAATAATGCCATATATTATGATTATCAAGGCAATAGAAATCCATTTATCGATAATCCAACTTTTGCACAAAGAATCTGGGGCACTTTAGATGAAATTCTAATATTCTCTTCACAGCCAATTTTAAGTGCAGTGCCGGGGAATTTATACAGCTATTCTATCACAACTCAATTAACATCCAAAAATAAATCTGCAATTAACATTACTTGCGAAGAACAACCGGCCTGGTTAACGTTTGAATCGACCGGAAACGGAACAGCATTATTGCATGGCACCCCTGAGATATCTGATATCGGTATTAGTGACGTGATTCTAAAAGCAACTTATTTGGAACAAACTGTTTATCAATCATTTTCTATTGAAGTTACTGAAACAGAAATTAACTACCCTCCTGTTTTTGGCGATATTTATTTCACACCCACAGCGCCGCATGATTACGAAAGTGTAACTGTTTATGCTGAAATTACAGACCCTAATGCAGACCCAATAGAAGCTGAATTAAAATGGGGTACGAGTTCAACTGTTCTCAACAACACCCTTTTAATGACAAAGTCGGAAGATATTTTCTCGGCAACAATTCCTCCCAATAGCAATGGGACAACAGTGTATTTTAAAATTATTGCTTCAGACGATAACGATGGAGAAAGCCAATCAAGCATATATAATTACGCTGTAACCACTACAGCAATTGAGGAGCACCAAAACTGTATATCAAGCATTTATGCACATAGTTCAAATAATAATAGAACTATAAGCATTTACAACAATTGTTTTGCAATTCACAATGTAAAACTTTATTCTTTAGCAGGTCAGCTATTATATATCAAGGAAGTTGAAGGATATAATAATCCGACAGTAATAGAAATCCCCACACTAAAAACGGGATTGTATTTTTTGAAAATAAACAATAACACTTATACGAAAACGATAAAGATTTTAATCAAATAGTTTAAAGCTAAAATTGTTTCCTGTTGGTACTTGAAAGATTTTTTCCTCTTCTATTATATACAAATACTAATAAAACAGTAAAAACAACACCTCCTATAAACCCATTTATTGGCTTAATATCGGGATTTTCAGGAGGGTGGATAAACATTCTGTAAAGTCCAAACAAAATTAGATAAATACCTACCATCAGCAATAAAGAAAAAAGAATTTTATCAAACATTTTCTCTAATGCGGTTTCAGGCTCAGGCTTTTTCCTGACGTATCTAACCCATCTTTTCTGACCCGTTGGTGGAGATTTTGTTTCAGCCGGTCTGTAATATACTTTTGTAATCACAATCCCGTTTTTTAGCCTTAAATCATATTGTCGCTTTTTTATCGGGTCGGTAAGTATTTGATGAGCCTCGTTGAGTTTTTGAAACTTCTCTTTTGAGCTTTGATCTTTATTTATATCGGGGTGGCATTCTTTGGCTTTTTTCCTGAATGCTTTTCTAATCTGATCAACAGAAGCATCTTTGCTAACCTCTAATATCTGATAATAATTTGCCAATCTATAGCTCTTTAAATACTGACACAAATTTTATTTAGTGAGATCAACTTGCATATGCAACTCTGTAGGATATTGAAAAACTTTAAGATCAAAGAATGGAATAACTGCAAAAATATGATCAAAAATATCTGCTTGGATGTTTTCGAAATTTTTCCAAACAATATCATTTGTAAAAGCGTATATCTGAAGAGGAATACCTTTTTCATCAGGTTGCAATTGCCGAACCATAAACACCAATTCTTTATGAATTTTCGGATGCCCAGCAAGGTAGTTTTCAATATATGCTCTGAAAGTGCCTAGATTTGTTAATCGCCTTCCATTAACGGGGTTTGAAACATCGACATTATTAGTCTTATTATACTCTTCTATTTCTGCCTTCTTCGACACTATATAATCTTTCAAATAATGTATTTTGCTATACTTTTCAATCATCTCATCATCGCAAAACCTTACAGTTTTCAGATCAACATACACAGAACGCATTATTCTTCTGCCGCCGGTCTGAACCATACCTCTCCAGTTTTTAAAAGAGTCACTAACTAAAGCATAAGTTGGTATGGTTGTAATTGTTCTATCAAAATTTTGAATTCTGACGGTATGCAAAGAAATATCAATTACATCTCCGTCGGCGCCGTATTTAGGCATTTCAATCCAGTCGCCAATTTGAACAAGATTATTAGAAGTGACCTGAACCCCTCCAACAAAATTTAAAATGGTGTCTTTAAAAACCAACATCAGGATAGCTGTAGCTGCGCCCAATCCTGTAAGAAGATACACAGGAGATCTATCCAATATTAATGACAAAACCAAAATTGCTGCAATAATCCCAAGAATAATTTTCAACCCTTGAATATATCCTGAAATCGGTCGCGATTTTGACACTTCAAAAGAATCATAAACTCCTTTAACAACATCCAGAAATGAATATATAACTATTAATCCGAAGATTACAATATAAATGTTAGTCGCAATAAATGTTTTATCTACAATTACCGGATATTCCGACATAAGCGCGGGCCCTATCCAATAAATTACAAAAACCGGAGCTAAATGGGATAATTTCAAAATAAGTCTTTTCTCTAAAATATTCTTACTCCACACACTTGGTTTCTTCCCAAGCATTTTCCTTACAAAGACAAGTATGACATTTTTCGCTATCCAATTAACTAAAAAACACAGAATAAAAAGAGTAATTACAAAAAGAATTGCTTTTGCATTATATACTCCAATATCTGACAATCCAATTTTCTCAAGTAATTGTTGAAGTATCTTCCCAAAGCCTAAAATATCCATTACAATCATTTTGTTTAGTTTAAAGTTTTTTAAAACGCTAAGATACAAAGAGAAAAGTAAATAAAAAAATAAAGAGGCCAGGATTGGTGCACGTAATCGAGGAAATCATTACCTAAAAACATTTTTTTACATTCTTTTTTAGAAAAACTCTTAAAAACATTTGTAATATAAAAATATTTTACCGAATTTTGCACTCCTTAAAAAGAAGTAGTTATTATTCATCATATAATTGAATTAGAAATGTCAAAAGTTTGTCAGATATTAGGGAAAAAAACGATCTCCGGGAATAATGTTTCACACTCAAACATTAAGACAAAAAGGAAATTTAAGCCTAACTTACATACTAAAAGGTTTTTTATTCCCGAAGAAGGTCAATGGATTACATTGAAAGTTTCGGCTAAAGGTATTCGCCACATAAACAAAAAAGGCATTACAGCATGCCTCGTTGATGCATTTGAAAAAGGGAACATTAAATAAGCAGGAATTTTTGTCAAGATCTAAAGGTTGTCATAATTGGCAACCTTTTTTTTATATTGCAAACAAATTACCTGACAATACAATAAATTTTACTGCAATTTGTTATTCTTTTTGTAACCTCTTACTTTTACAAGCTTAAACACATCTTTTTAGCTAATGAGAAAAACGATATCCGGAATATTTATCACAGCTGCAATTATTCTCCTTTCGATTTTTCTGATGTCATCTTCAGATAGGGATCCAAGGCCAAGCAGGCAAGTTGTTCAACTATCCGGGCTTATTGTCACAGGAGACAGTCTCAAACCGGTTTCTTTTGCAACAATTTGGGTTAAAAACACCAGAAGAGGAACCGTGTCTGACTATTACGGCTTTTTCAATATTGCAGTCAGAGAACTCGACACTCTTAGATTTTCAGCGGTCGGGTATGATGAAGTTTTATATGTAATTCCTGATACTCTTACCTCCATAAGATATTCGGTAATTCAAGTTATGACTCAAGACACAATTGTTTTACCTGAAACCGTTATTTACCCTTGGCCCTCACGAGAGCAGTTTCGAAGAGCATTTCTAACAGTAGATGTCCCGGAAGATGATTATGAAAGAGCTATGAGGAATTTAGCCCGCGCGGAAATGAAAGAGCGATTGGAGAATATGGCACTTGATGGAGCAGGCAATTTCAGAAATTACATGAATCAACAATATCAACAATTATATTATGCAGGTCAAATGCCTCCTATGCGTATTTTTGACCCATTGGCTTGGGCTGAGTTTTTTAAAGCTTGGAAAGAAGGAAAATTTAAGCGCAGTAATGATTAATTAATATGTTTAACCAAATTAAAAGAATTTTATTTTCAATAATTACTTTGTGTTTTGTTGCATTTTTTACACAAAACACTTTCTCACAAAATGCAACTATACAAGGCATTATTGTTGGCGAAAGTAATACCCCTTTGGAATCTGTAAACATAGCAGTAAAGGGAACAACCTCCGGAGCTACCAGCAATAAAGATGGATTTTACTCTATCTTAATTAATGTGGGACCAAATATTACACTTATTTTTTCTAGCCTTGGTTATCAGACAATAGAGAAAAGCTTTATTCTAGAAGAAAATGAAGTAAAGATTCTTGATATTGAATTACTGCCTTCAGCAACAATTTTGCCTGAAGTAGAAATCACAGAGAAGCAGATTATGTCGTCGGATTTGGTGAGGCTTGACCCAAAGCATACACAATTCATACCGGGCCCTTCGAGTGGCGTTGAGAATATAATTAAAACCATGCCGGGTGTATCTTCTTCAAGCGAACTCTCTTCACAATATTCGGTAAGAGGTGGAAATTTTGACGAAAATCTTGTTTATGTTAATGGAATTGAAATTTATAGGCCATTCCTTGTCAGATCAGGCCAACAAGAAGGCTTAAGCTTCATTAATTCTGAACTTGTTTCTTCAATTACATTTTCAGCCGGAGGCTTCAATTCTGAATATGGTGATAAAATGTCATCTGTTTTAGATATACATTACAAGCAGCCAAAAGAATTTGCAGGTTCTGCATCTGTAAGTTTACTTGAAGGCTCAGTGCATCTTGAAGGAGACCTTGCAAATAATAAAGCATATTACTTATTCGGATTCAGGCATAAATCAAATCAATACCTTCTTGGAACCTTCGACACAAAAGGAGATTACAAGCCATCATTTACAGATGTTCAGGCTTTGCTGAATTGGAGTTTCAAAGAAGATTGGGACATTACTTTCCTAGGCAACTATTCACGCAATAATTATCAATTTATTCCGGAAGTGCAGAAAACCAGATTTGGATACATTACTGACGTAAGAGAGCTTACAGTTTATTTCGAAGGGCAAGAAGTTGACAGATTTACGACTAGCTTAGGAGCATTGTCATTGCAATACAAACCTCACCATGACCTTAAACTTCAGTTTATTTCATCATTATTCCAATCTGACGAAAAAGAAACTTTTGATATACTTGGACAATATTGGATACAGGAAATTCAAACTGATTTTGGCCAGGATGATTTTGGCCAACCAACCGGACGGTCATTGGGAGTAGGAACTTTTCATAATCATGCAAGGAATTACTTAAATGCAATAGTTTGGAATGCAGAACATAAAGGAATATACATACATGATAACAACATTGTTAAATGGGGTGTGAAATATCAATTTGAAGATATTTATGACAGACTAAATGAATGGACAATGCTGGACTCTGCCGGCTATTCACTTCCTCAAGCACCACAGAATTTTATTATTTTGCATGAAAGTATAAACAGTAACATAAACTTAATTTCTTCTCGATTTTCAGGCTTTTTACAAACAACATCTGAATTAGAACGCGATCATGGAAGATTCTTATTTACAGCAGGGCTAAGAGGAAATTACTGGAATTATTCCAATCAGTTTGTTCTTAGTCCACGAATGACTGTTTTATACAAGCCATTGTGGGCTCCAAAATTTACATTCAGAGCTTCCGGCGGACATTTTAGTCAGCCTGCATTTTACAGAGAGCTTCGCGATTTAGAAGGAAACCTCAATTCAAATATTAAAGCTCAAGAATCGTGGCATATAGTTTTAGGATCTGAATATATCTTTTCTGCATGGGATAGACCATTTAAATACACAACTGAAGTATATTACAAAATCCTAAAAAATCTTATCCCATATGAAATAGACAATGTAAGAATTAGATATCACGCAGAGAATTCAGGCAAAGGTTATGCAGCAGGATTAGACATGAGAATTAACGGTGAATTTGTACCCGGTATAGAATCATGGGCAAGTTTTTCATATATGAAAACTGAAGAAATTATTTCCGGTTATGCTTACATTGACTCACTTGGAAATTCTGTAAACCTCGGATATATACCCCGCCCTACCGACCAAAGGTTAAGCTTTAACCTTTTCTTCCAGGACTTTCTGCCAAGAAATCCAAATTACAAAGTTCATTTAGGGTTGATTTACGCTACAGGTCTACCATTTGGGCCACCAAACTCTGTTCAGTATAAAAATGCGCTTCGCATGCCTTCATACAGAAGAGTTGACATCGGATTTTCAAGACAATTAATTGGTCCCGAATCGAAGTTTACTGAATCTAATCCACTAAAATATCTAAAATCTTCATGGATATCACTTGAAGTTTTTAATTTGTTCGGTATTAATAATACTATATCATACATGTGGGTTAAGGATTTTGATAATAGATACATGGCAATCCCTAATTATTTAACTACAAGGCTGATTAATCTAAAACTTCTGACATATTTCTAGCCCTGACTTTTTGTCACCTAAAAGCTTCTATTATTTTTCATACTGCCAAATACACATTTCATTATTGCAAAATCCTGACATAATTGCAATAATAATCTTGATTTTTGCAATGGCATAATCATTGAATGCAAAATAGCAAACAATGAATACTCACATAAAAACATCATAAAAATGGGAAAAATTATTGGAATAGACTTAGGAACAACAAACTCATGCGTTGCTGTAATGGAAGGAAACGAACCTGTTGTAATACCTAATAGTGAAGGTCGCAGAACTACTCCATCAATTGTAGCTTTTACGGAAAACGGAGAAAGAAAAATTGGGGATCCGGCAAAAAGACAGGCGATTATTAATCCTACAAAAACCATATCTTCAATAAAGAGATTTATGGGTGAAACTTTTAATTCTACATCTCATGACAGAGGAAAAGTATCATACATTGTAGAAAAAGGAGACAACAATACGCCAAGAGTAAAAATTGATGACAGACTTTACAGTCCGCAAGAAATTTCTGCGATGGTTCTTCAAAAAATGAAAAAAACTGCCGAAGATTATCTTGGTCAGGAAGTAACTGAAGCTGTTATTACTGTTCCGGCATACTTCAACGACAGTCAACGTCAGGCTACAAAGGAAGCAGGAGAAATTGCAGGTTTAAAAGTAAGAAGAATCATTAATGAACCGACAGCCGCTTCATTAGCATACGGACTTGACAAGAAAAACAAAGACATTAGAATTGCAGTTTACGATTTAGGTGGAGGTACGTTTGATATTTCAATCCTTGAGCTCGGCGACGGTGTTTTTGAAGTAAAATCAACAAATGGTGACACTCATCTAGGAGGTGACGATTTCGATAATGCAGTTATAGATTGGTTGGCAGATGAATTTCTAAAAGACGAAAATATTGATCTTCGTAAAGACCCTATGGCAAAACAAAGGCTTAAAGAAGCTGCTGAGAAAGCAAAAATCGAACTATCTAGCTCAACTTCAACTGAGATAAACTTGCCATATATAATGCCTGTTGATGGAATTCCAAAACACCTTGTTCGTAACTTGACAAGAGCAAAGTTTGAACAATTAACTGACAAATATATTCAGGCTACTATTGAGCCTTGCAAAAAAGCACTTAAAGATGCAGGATATACTTCAGCTGATATTGACGAAGTTATTTTGGTTGGTGGGTCAACTAGAATTCCGGCAATTCAAAAAATTGTTGAAGACTTTTTCGGAAAAAAACCATCTAAAGGTGTAAATCCGGATGAAGTTGTTGCAGTTGGTGCGGCTATTCAGGGTGCAGTTTTGAGCGGAGAAATTAAAGATGTGCTTTT
>CAZRNU010000008.1:0-50363 GCA_964601515.1 uncultured Bacteroidales bacterium
AAACATCATTCCAAAAGCTAGCAAAATGCCGAATACAGCACCGGATGCCCCAACAACTACAGGGGTATTAAGAAGATCTATTTTGTATTGATTTAAAAAGTTAGTTGCCGACACAAGCGCTCCGTCAGGATCTAATAGTATTAATGAATTATAATTATCTACGAAAAATCTGAAAGTATCCTTATTTACCATAATAAAATTTTCAGAACCTAAAAATAACTTTAATGCCTCATGCGAAGGATCATTTAAAAATGTATTTACCATATTTAACGTCGGTAACAATTGAATATATAAAACACCATAATGTAAGATAGCTGCACCAAATCCGGTTATAAAATAATATGTAAGAAACTTTTTTGGTCCCCATACATTTTCTAAAGTGTTTCCAAACATCCATAAAGCAAACATATTGAAAAACAGGTGCGATATTCCTCCATAATTAATATGTCCATGCATAAACATATAAGTGACAAATTGATATGGTCTGAAATTTTCGGAAAAAGGCATATGTAAACCTAAAACTCTGTGGAGGTTAATGTTAAATGCGCTTTCAAATGCAATAGTTGCTAAAAAAAACAATCCATTTATAATTAACAGATTCTTTACAACAAGTGGTAAAATACTAAATCCTCCGGGTCTGTATGTGTTCATTATTTATCTTTTTATTACCAATAACGGTTTTAAGCTAAAATTGTTTTAAGATTTTTGCAAGGCAAAATTACACAATTACATTATTTGGGCTTTAATATCTTCATAACTTTCAACCCAAATAATATTAACGCCTTTTTTTTCCATTCTTCTGAACCATGTCATTTGTCGCTTTGCAAACTGATGAATTGCAGTGTTAAGATTGGAAAACATTTGTTCATAAGTAATTTCTCCAAGAATATATTGAGTTACGAATTTGTATTCCAATCCATAGTATTTGAGTTTTTCAGGAGATACGCCATTTTTAAGGAGAGATTCAACTTCAGTTACCATGCCTTCATCAAGTCTTTGTTTTAATCTATAAGTTATTCTTTCACGTATTTCTGCTCTGGACTTATTTATTGCAAAAACTATTGGCTGTATCTTGTGCATGTCAGAAGCTAACTCCTGATTATCCAAATAGAATTGTTCAATTTCTATTGCTCTTATCAAACGCTCTCTGTCGGAAGTATCTGTTGTGTTATGCAGTTTTCTCATCGATGATAAAATAATTTGGAGCTCTTCGTCGGTTTTAGTCGCGAGGGTATTTCTAAGGTTATTGTTTTCAGGCACTTCAATGAGTTTATATCCTGAAATTGCAGCTTCAATATACATTCCAGTGCCACCGCATAAGATTGGCATTTTGCCTCTGGCTTTTATATTGTTATATGCATTGAAAAAATCTCTTTGAAATTCAAAAACATTGTATTCATAGCCCGGTTCAGCTATATCAATAAGGTGAAACGGAATCTTTTTACCATTTACTTTATAATCATCAAGGTCTTTTCCGGTTCCTAAATCCATTTGGCGATAAACCTGGCGGGAATCCGCACTGATAATTTCACCGTCAATTTCCGCCGCAAGACGAGCAGCAATAGAAGTTTTGCCTGTAGCGGTCGGACCTGTAATTACAATTATATCGAATGGTATAATACTCAATTTTGTTTAATAAATATGTAATGGTTTCAGTATGTTTGAGAATGCTTTTAAGACAATCAAAGGTATTGCTTTTTATAATTTCGTTGAAGGTTTTACATAAGCATATTTTTACAATATTTGTCTATTACCACGGAGGCACTGAGAACACTGAGAAACAAGGAGAGATATACTTTCTATCTATACAATTTGCACAATCTATTCAATCTTTACAATCCATTGATTTCCTCATTCTGCTTTCAGCATTAAATAAGAAATCCCTTATTTCATTAAGCTTGTTTAGTGGTGTGGATTCAAAATCTATTTTATAATCAAAATCAGCATCAAGGATTTTTAATAATGCCATAAGAGCATCATTGTCGTGGTAATTATTATTCATATTTCTCCATTTCAAATACTGAAATATGCGAAGTCCGTCAATTTTATTGTGACAAGCATTTATAAATTGATTTTGGGTTTTATAATTGTTTCTTAATGGTGTGAAAATATTATCAGATTTAAATACCGAAGCCAGAAAATCTGTCATAGGGGTTTTAGGATCAGATTTATACAAATCTTGAAATAGTTTGTATGTTTCAGCTATTTCGTCAAAAAAATCAGTATGGAAAACAGGGTAGGAGGCTTGTTGCGATTGAATAGATTTCGCAATAGCCGGACCGGTGCCGTATGGAACTCTGTCGGAAACTCTTGTAGCAGGATAAACAATCTCTTCGTTGTGTAGCAATATTTCTCCCATTTTTCTCAACTTCTGGAGCAAGTAAAAATCTTCACCGCTGGTTTTTGGGGTAATTCCTTTAATCTTTTTATACGCCCATACAGGCAAAGAAATTACAGAGCCAAAAGCCGTAAAAGCATATGGTGATTTGATTCTAAGTAAATTGATTGTATAAGCCCTCATATAAATTTCGTATCTGAGCATAGGTCTGTCTAAAGCCTCATCACCCGATAGCTTATGGTAATATGGGTTTGCCAATGCAACGGCCTTGTGGTGGGTTTTAAATAATTCCGCAACTGATAGAAGATAATTGCTGCCTATTTCAACATCTGCATCCATACTAACAATAATATTATTGTCATGGGCATCTCTGCAAATATTATCCATTAATACTTTTCTTGCAAATCCAACTCCATTGCTCTTTTTGCACCAGCCACTACCTTTTGAACTTTTGTCAATTATTGTAAGATTAGGTATTTGCTGTTTCCTATTTTCAAGATATTGAAGAGTGTTTGCATTGTTATAACAGATTCCTATTTTTTCCTCATTTTCCCACCATTCATCAGGCTGGTTTATGCACACGTAGATATGAAAATCAGGATAACTCTGATTACACAGACAATCAATCGTTTTCGGCAAGTAATCAAACTCATTGATAGCGGGTATTGCAATATGAAGTTTAGGATAATTCATGTGTTTATGTATTCTGCAAAAATATAATAATTAGAATAGATGAAATAGATTGTCGCTTTTAAAAAATCGCTAAATTTACATGCTTGTTTAATTACTAAATCAACATTTATGAAGAAACTTATCCTTATTGCTATTGTCGGGTTGCTCTTTTCATGTACTTCATCAAGAATTGTAAAACCATTGCAGAAAGATGAAAAAGAAGTTGGATTAAGCCTTGGTGGACCACTTATTCATTTTTCAGATTTGGTTATCCCAATACCATTTACTTCACTTCATTATGCTCAGGGCGTAACGGATAATGTTACTGCTTTTGGAGGATTGCATACAACATCGCTTATCGCAGGAGTAATTCAAGTTGATGCAGGTGCTGTTGTAAATGTATTATCTGAGGAAAAATATTATTTCGGATTAAGCGCAGCTCCGTCTGTCCATTTCATGACAGATATTTGGGAGTTTAATTCAAAACTTTTTCCTACTCTTGATTTAAATGCTTACAGAACGTATAATGAAAGAGGAAGCTTTTTTTATTTTGGTATGACTAACTGGTTCGATCTGTACAAATATCAGGCACATGGAGAACCAAATGCACATAAATGGCTTTTTGCACCACATATTGGGCATACAGCAATTAGGAAAAAATGGAATATTAATATAGAGTTAAAGTATCTGGCTCCAAATGTAAGTAATCAAAAACTAGTAGTTGATTACATAAAGCCTTTCGGAGATAAAGGAACTCTAGGTCTTTATCTGGGGTTCAATTACAGATTTTAGTTTATCAATTCGATATTAATTTATATAGATAGTTACATATTTGATAGAACAAAATTACAATAAAATAAAACGAGCCATTATAATTTCTTTAACACACTTTAGAATGATTATATGGTGAATTACGTAGGATCAATAAAAAAAATATACAGATGAAAAAGTACATAATCATAATATCTTTAGTAATGCTAATAATTCAATCAGCTTGTTTAAGATTGGATTCTTTTTTATTTAATAATTCAACAATCGAAGAATACTTGCTCGATGATTACCCTTTAGGAGGCGACATTGTTGTGGGTGATGATTATAAAATCGATGACTCAATGATTCATTTATTCACGCTCAATTCAAAATTGCCGGAAGAAACTGAAAG
This sequence comes from uncultured Bacteroidales bacterium, assembly GCA_964601515.1. Lineage (GTDB taxonomy): Bacteria > Bacteroidota > Bacteroidia > Bacteroidales > UBA7960 > PWND01. The sequence continues at coordinate 4,173 of CAZRNU010000008.1, forward strand.
TGTCGAAATATGGGCTATGTATGTAGGAGATATCAACACAATTGACACCGATACCGTAATATTATACTGCCATGGCAACCGAGATCATATGGATTTTTATTGGCCTAGAGTAAAATTATTGGCACATATTGGTGGAAAAAACCGTTTTGGAGTTATGATGTTTGATTACAGGGGTTTTGGGTTATCTGGTGGACTGCCAACTGAAGATGGGATGTATGCAGATACTGAAGCTGCTTTAAAATGGTTAAGAAGCAAAGGCCTCACAAATGATAGATTAATAACTTATGGGTTTAGCCTAGGTTCGGCGCCTGCAACATTAATCTCATCAGAGAATTATACTTTGAAGCCCAATAAGTTAATTCTCGAAAATCCATTTGCATCTTTTGAAGTAATGGTGCACGATGGATCAGCTATTACGCTGCCCGGGTCATATTTGGCTAATCTTAAGATAAACAATGCTGAACACATAAAAAATGTTAGTCAGCCTTTTTTATGGATGCATGGAACTGACGATATGTTTTTGAGTATTGAAACTCATGGCGAAGTTATTTTTAAAAATTACTCAGGAGAAAAAGGTTTTGCCTATAGGATCGAAGGTGCTGAACATAGTACATTGCCGCCGGTAATGGGGTATAATAACTATCTGAATGTAATTGAAAAATTTATTTTAGACACTCTGGAGTAGCCCATTTAACTATCATCTCAACAAGGTCTTCTCTTGTAGCAGGCTTTGGCAAATAATCTGTGAATCCTTTTGAGATATATGTACTAGCGTCTCCTTCCATTGCATTGGCCGTTAGAGCAATAATAGGAGGAACATTCTTGTTTTGCTGCCGTATTCTTCTCATAGCAGTAATGCCATCCATTACCGGCATCATAATATCCATGAAGATAATATCATGATAATCGGATTTAAATGCTGAGATAGATTCTTCTCCGTTGAATGCAGTATCAACTTTACAACCGGCAGACTCAAGTAAAAGTTTAAAAACTTTTATATTAACATCTTTGTCATCTACTAATAAAACATTTAATCCAAGATTAACATTTTCGTAATCACATTTTGAAAGGTTTTCAGAATTGTTTTTGACAACATGTTTTCCAATAAAAGTGAACCAAAATGTACTACCTTGGCCTGGTTCACTTATAACACCTATTTCACCTCCGAGTATTTTTACTAGCTCCTTACAGATATATAATCCCAATCCTGTTCCGGAAGAATTTCTAGTATAAGATTGGTCAAGTTGTCCGAATTTTTGAAATAGCTTATCAATATTCTCAGAATCAATGCCAACGCCGGTATCTTTAACAGATACTTTAAACTCACTTTTATCTGCATTAATTGATTTTGATCCAACACTTATTTCAATTGATCCTTCTTCCGTATATTTAATAGCATTTGTTATCAAATTCATCAAAATTTGCTCAAGTCGAGTTTTGTCAGTTTTAATCCTGTCTTTCTGTTGTTCAGGATTTTCATAATAAGAAAGCTTGAGTGTTAAATTTTTCTTACAAGCCCTTGAAGCAAACATAGTTTTAATATTCCAAAGTAATTCCTTAACAGAAAAATCATCTTCTCTTAATTCCAGCTTACCGGCTTCTATCTTGGAAATATCAAGTAGGTCGTTGATTATATCAAGCAAAACATTTGAAGAGTCTTTAATTACTTCCAGATAACTATGTTGCTCAGAAGATAATTCTGACCTCTTTAGAATCTCTGTCATCCCTATAATTCCAGTAACTGGTGTTCTTATTTCATGGCTGATATTTGCTAGAAACAAGTCTTTTATATCGAAAGATTTAGATGCAATATCCGTTAATGGGAAGGATTCTCCAGCAATTAACGCAGTTTCTCCTTTAGAAAAATGGAGGTGTCTAATTAGCCATTCATTATCAATCATGCATACAACCATCGTAATTCTGTAGTTTGGAAGTTCGACAGGAATAGCATTAATAGTTGTTTTAAGATCGAATTGACCTATAACTAAACCTGTGTAAGAGTTTAATGGTATTATATTTAGATCTGTCTGTTTATACTCAATCTCAGATGGACATTGTTGTTTGTCTCTGTTAAATACCATCATCACATCATCAATTCCATATGCAGTTTCGTCTTTTCCTGAACCTATGTTTGTTACATCTTCTGAAAAAAGAGATCTTAAGAGTTGTGTGTTTCTATTTGTAAAATATGCTAATAGAAATAGTCGATAAACCCTTGTTGTTTCAGAAATGACTGATGTAAGTGTATATGGCTGATTTAAAACTTCAGGTTGTTCAATTTCGCAAACGCTAGATTCGTAGAAACTCATAAAAACTATGTTAGAAGTTTGACAAAATATTTATATATTTTACTTGTTGATAAATTTCAAATGTGATTTATTGGCTATTGACGTAAACTAATCATTGAAAAATTTCGACAAAAGTAAAACAAAAAATAATTCAAACAAAACAAATTTTTAATATTTGCATATTAGATGTTAATATACTTAGATATAATGTGAAAAAAGCTATTTAAGATAAGTTATATTTAAAATATTTTAACATTTAGTGGCTATATTAATTCCAGAGTGTTTTTTTCAATCCAGCCAATATTTCCATTTGCAAGCCTTATTTCAAACCAAATTCCTAAATCATTTATGATTTTAACTTTGGTTCCTTCATGAATTACAAAAACATCCGGTGAAGTCGGGGAGGGGGAGCTTTTCGCTGTTGTACGCACAGTCATGATAATTCCAGTATTTTCAGACAACTGAAACTTATTATACCTATTTGCAAATATAAAAGAGAGTATAACAAAGAAAGCTAAAATTAAAGCTGTATAAAAACCAATTTTTTTTATGATTAGCTTTTTTGAGAATACATAAAATACAAATGCTCCAAAAAATAAGAAAAGAAATGTTATAGCTGTCTTTGCCCAAGAATCGCTATTCTGCATGTTTATAATGCTTTTCCACCATTTATAATAGAAAATTTCAGGAACAGTATCAATTTTATCAACTATTCTAGTATTTGCTATTCTTAAGTTATGAAGAACCTCTTCATTATTAGGCAAAATCTTTTTAGCTCTTTCATAATTCAAAATTGCACGACCAAATTTATTGTCTTTAAAATATGCATTAGCTAGATTGTAGTATAAATAAGGAGATTCATACCCCAATGAAATTATTTCCTCATATAATTCAATAGCATAAGCATATTCTTCATTAATATATGCTTCTTTTGCCGACTCGAGAAATTCATTAACATTAACTTCCGTTGCTTTAACTGAAATAATTGAAAATACAATTAATAGTTTAGATAAAAATAGCTTCATGTTAAAATTAGATTTTGTTCCTAAAGTCTTTTTCAATATTGATAATAGTTGATTCAGCTTGTCTGTAAATATCTTCCATTAAGCTTCTTGGGTCGCCAGGAGCAAAACGAGCAAACTCACAATCATCTAATGCTGATAAAAATTGATTAATCAATTCTGTCGGAACCTCTTTTTCATTAAAACTCTTTTCGATATTGTCTCTGTTTAGCTGAGAGACAGAAAGATTCATTTTATCAGAAATATAGCCCCATAGTGTTTTACTTACTTCTTCATAGAATGATTTGTCGTTATTATTGTTTAAATGCAACAGTGCTGTTTTAAGACGTTTATTAGCAATTTTCCGTGCCTTACGGTTTTTAACCAAAGCTTTATTACTTTGCATTTCAATATGTCTTCTCCAAAAAATTAAAGCAATTATAAATAAAGCAAAGGGTAGAATAATTAAAACATAGAAAGTATTGCTTTTATAAAAATATTGTCCTTTAATTGATAATATAATAGGCTTTGTGTATATAAACCTTATATCCTCAGCTAATAAACCTACATCTTCGCTGGATGGTGTTGTAGTTGTACCTGCAACGTATTTTCCTGCTTCTGCTTTAATGTTGAAAGATTGAGTTTTCTTTGTAACGTATTTACTAGTTGTAGGGTCAAAATAAGTAAACTGTATTGAAGGAATTACAAAATCCCCCCCGGTACGAGGAATAAGCAAATAGTCGAATTTTCTAGAACCGCTTACTCCATTAGAATTTATTTGGATATTATCGCTTACATTAGGGTCAAATGCTTCAAGATTCTTGGGGAATTGAATAATAGGCTTTTCAACCATTCTAATATTTCCTTTTCCGGAAATACTAATAACTAGATTTGATGCATCATTTGCCTTAATTTCCATATTATTAACAGTTGCTGAAATATCAAAACTTCCCACTAAGCCCGAGAAAGTTGTCGGTCTGTTTTGTGTAGGAAGTGGTTTTGCATCTATTTTAATAGGATTAGATCTAATAGTAACTTTCTCATTTTGAACTTGCCCAAAGAAGGATCCACCAAAAAAATCATCAAATAAACTGCCTCTTTTCCCTTGCACAGGTATTTGCACAAAACATTCAAGTTCAAGTGGGTCAATTGTTAATTCTCCGCTTCTTTGAGGAAATGCAATTATGCGTCTAATTTCAGCAACTCTGTAAGTAACACCGTTTATAGATTCGTTATATGCTTGCTGGCTTCCTCCAAGATTAACATCCTCTGTCCAAAACGCCTGAAAACCGGGAGTTTTTTCAATAGAATATTGTGCAATATTTAACCTAGTGTATATTTTATATGAAATCATAATTTGCTCACCCTGATAAGGATTCTGGTTGCTAACAGTTGCTCTAATAAAAATATCATCACTTTTTATAGAACTACTTAATTGCTGTTGGTTAGACGGCTGCTGCGGAGATGCTGATGTAGTGCCCCCTCTTACAACGTTAATTGTTAAAGGATCTGATCTATACTCGACTTTATTATGAATAAATATTGCACTCCCAATAGTATAACTACCTTGCTGTGATGCTTCAAGTATGTACGTATAAGTAAATGATTCACTTTGAGTTACTTTTCCATTGATAATTTGCACAGAACTGCTGGAAGATTGATTAGGTCCTGAAATAACCCTAAAGTTCGAAAGAGTTGGTGGTATAAATTCAGATGGTCTTGCATTTACACTTATTTCCAGTCTAAACCTATCACCTGCAACAACCTGAGAAGGGGCATTAACTCTGATAGAAATATCATCAGCAAAAAGATTCCAACTCAAGCTGGTAATAATAAAAAAAATAAGTATTAAAGACTTTTTCATTTCTATTTATGTTTTATTACCATTCTCTTTTAACCCTGAAAGGCATCGATTTTTGTTTCTGTTCCTCCATATTTTCCAGTACTTTTTGTTCTTCCTGCTTCAAAGCTTCAAGAATTCTTTCAGCATCCTGAGGTGAAAGCTGATCCGGTTTTTGCTGTTGCTCTTTTTGATCCTCCTTCTTATCCTGATTTTGTTGATCTTTTTTGTCTTCCTGCTTATTTTGCTTATCTTCTTTTTGATCATTTTGTTGTTGATCCTGTTGTTGCTCTTGCTGTTGAAGCTTATTCATAGCATAAATAAGATTGTACCTTGTGTCCATGTCAGATGGATCAATTCTGAGAGATTCTTTATACGCATCAACTCCTTTAGCATAATCTTGCAAATTAAGATGAGAATTACCCAAGTTATGAAAAGCCTGTGATTTAATATTCTGAGAAATATTCATTTTAGTTAATGCATCGAAAATCCCGGCAGCTTCTTCGTACCTACCTTGCTTGTATAATGAATTCCCCAAATTAAATAAAGCCTTTGCATTAGATGGATTTTTTTCCAGCGATTTCAGATAGTTTACTTCTGCTTCGTTATAATTCTCTTTTTTGTATTGTTTATTCCCCTTTCTAATTAAATCATTCTCACTTTGACCAAATAAAGAATAGGGTGCAAGAAAAATGAGAATAATGAAAACATATTTCATATTTCCAAAAACTTTGATTTTATCTATCCATTTATTTTTCCTTTCAAATATAACTAATTCAAGCAGTAAAAAAAACAAAGCAAGTGCAAAAAAATAATGAAATCTACTTTCGTAGTCAGCAAAAATTGTTGTTTCATATTCTTCTTTTTCAAGACTTTTGATTTCATCCAAAATACTATTTAGTCCCATATCAGCTCCCATACCGTGCTTAAAAACGCCTCCTGTTGTTGATGCAATATCCTGAAGGGTTTTGGCATCATATCTAGAAATAACTGTATTACCTTCGGTATCTTTCAGAAAGCCACTTAATCTATTATTTTGATAGATTGGGATTGGCGCTCCTTCGGGTGTGCCAATCCCTATTGTATGAATGATGATGTTTTCATTTGCAGCTTTTTTTGCAACCTCAATAGGATCGTCGAGATGGTTTTCACCATCAGAGATTATTATAATTGTTTTATTCTTTAATTCTCTGTCTAGAAATGAAGCCATTGATCTTTCAATAGCACCTCCAATAGAAGTTCCCTGAGCAGTTACTGTATTTATGTTTAATGTACGAAGAATCATTTTAGCCGCTGAGTGATCAGAGGTTATAGGAACTTGAGTAACGGCATTTCCTGCAAAAGCAACAACCCCGATTCTGTCATTTCCCAAATTATCAATTAGTCTGGATACAGCAGCCTTTGCTCTGTCAATTCTATTTGGTTTGATATCCTCAGCTAACATACTTCGGCTAACGTCGATAGCTACAACAATATCAACTCCTTCCCGTTTAACCTCCTCCATTTTACTTCCAATCTTGGGATTTACCAATGCAATAATTAGCATACAAATAGCAAATATCATCAGTGACATTTTCAACAATGGCCTTCTACTTGAAACCATTGGCATTAGATTCTTAATAATTGCATTATCACCAAAGTTTATTAATGCAATTCTATTATAATGTCTTGCTAGTAAAAATATCCCAACCAAAAACGGAATTAGCAAAAACAAATAGAAAAACTTTGGATTCTCAAATATCAACATTTCCATATTGAAAATTTTAGTTACAGTTTATCTTACGGCAATGATCTTAACCACGTATTTCTTAATGTAATCTCTATTAACAGAATAAATAAAGCAAATATTGCCAAATGTAGGTATTCATCATGTTTTCTGGAAAATTCAGTAACATCTATCTTAGACCTTTCCATTTGATCTATCTCTTTATATACTTCCTGTAACTTATTTGGTGTATTGGCCCAGAAATATTTCCCACCGGTTTTTGCAGCCATTTCTTTCAATAATGCTTCATCAACAGGTATTTCAACATTTCTATATTGCTTCCCAAATGGAGATTGAAAAGGATAGGGAACAGGTCCGTCGCTTCCTACACCTATTGTATAAACTCTTATTTTTTGTAAAGCTGCAATTTCTGCAGCTGTAAGAGGGTCTATCATTCCAGCGTTATTTATACCATCGGTCAGCAATATGATAACTTTGCTGATAGCTTCACTCTCTTTTAGTCTGTTTATAGATGTTGCCAAGCCGTCACCAATAGCAGTGCCATCTTCTACCATTCCTGTATGAATTGACCTTGTGAGGTCTTTCAACAAATTGTGATCAGTAGTTAATGGACAAAGAGTGAAGCTTTGTCCTGCAAAAACCGTCATCCCGATTCTGTCTCCTCTTCTCATATCAATAAATTCCACCGCATTTTTTTTTGCTGCCTCCAATCTATTTGGTTTAAAATCTTCCGCCAGCATAGAGCCGGAAATGTCTATACAAATAACAATGTCAATCCCTTCAACGGTTATTTCTTGCATCTTTGAGGAGCTTTGAGGTCTTGCTAATGCAATTATCAACAAAAACATCGCAAGCATTCTTAAAGCAAAAGGTAGATGCACAAGTCTTATTTTTAAACTTTTTCTAATCCCCTTTATAAAACCTGAATGTGAATACCTTATTTGCGCTTTAATGTCGTCTCTTTTCCAAATATACCAAGCAATTATTAGAGGTATAACTAGCAAAAAGAACAAAAACGGATAATATGCAAAAGTTATATCATTAAACATTTTTCAGAATTGTTAGTCTTTAATCATTTATTTCTTCCTTGGTTTTATTCACAAAGTCAAAGGCCAAATCCATACCTTTTTGATTTTCATCAGGTAGTGGCTGATATTTAGCAAATTTAACTAAATCGGCCAAAGTAAGAATTTTTTCAAGGCTCTTAAATTGCTCCGGCATATCATTAATATATTGTTTTATTGATGATAATGTTTCATCGGTTGTCATTTCCATTGCAATTATATCATATCTTAATTCAATATAATACCTGACAATTCCTGATAATTCTACATGATATGCCTTAACTTTTCCTTCCTGCCATAGCTTTTTCTTTTTAAGATTTTCCAATTCAGACAAAGCAAATTCATGAGCAGGAACGTTAGGCTTTGGTTTTTCTGTCAACTCTTTTGGGTGTTTTTTCAATTTATGCCTGTATTTGTATAATAACCAAGCAATTATAATTAAAGTTAGTATTAATAATATCCAAGGTAAAATTTCTCTAAGAGTGTATGGCACCAATAAAATAGGCTTAATGTCTTTAATTGGCAGTTCTTTATCAACATCAATAAGCCAAACACTTAAAATTAGAGCATTACTTTCAAATTTTGAAACATTGCCATTATGGTCGCATGCAAATTCAAATGGAAAAATAACATGAATTCCTTCTTCCCATGAAGTAACTGATAGTAGTTGAGAAACCTCTTTTTCCGCAGTTTCTTTTACAAACAATGTATCGACATTTCCTCTTTTTACTATCTCAAACTTATTACTAATAGAATCATAAATGGCTTGCCACGGAATGTTTGTATTTGCATTTTCATTGCAAGTAATTTTAATAAGCAAATCTGTTTGTTCTCCAATTAAAATACTGTCTTTACTGAAAGAAAGAGATGCATTTTGTGAACAAACAAAATTATATGACGTCAATAACAATAAAATTGAAGTCATTATTACTTTGGAATAACTTGAAGCATAGTATATAAATTTTCTCATAATTATTTACTGTTGAACAAAGTGTTAATTAAGCTATAAAAACCCTTTCAACTATTTGATTATATGATTATTTACTCCTTTTCTTAAATAACCTTAGCAACGGAGGAACATAATCCATATGAGTATAGATATTAACGGAATCAACACCGGATTTAGAAAAAACACCGGCCAGATAAATGTCAGTTTCTTTGTGCCAGTTTGCCAAGCCTTCTCTAACCTCTCTGTTTGAAGAGTCTAACCAGAATGATTTTCCTGATTCGGCATCTTTCATTCTTATTAATCCTGCTTTTGGTAAAAACTTTTCTCTTTCATCCTGTATTCTTAAGCAAACAACATCATGCTTTTTGTTTACAATTTTTAGCGCATCTTCAAAACCTTTATCAATAAAATCAGAAATTACAAAAGCAACAGATCTTTTCTTTATAACATTTCTAAGATATTTTAAAGCAATAGAGATATCGGTTGTTGTTTCGTCTGCTTTAAAATCTAACAATTCCCTAATAATACGTAATATATGGGTAGTTCCTTTTTTAGGTGGAATAAACTTTTCAATTTTACTGCTAAAGAATATTACCCCAACTTTGTCATTATTATTTATTGCAGAAAAAGCTAAAACGGCAGCAATTTCAGTAATCATATCCTGTTTAAACTGCTTGTTTGTTCCAAAATTATTAGAACCACTTACATCAATAAGCAGCATAACAGTTAATTCACGCTCCTCCTCGAAAATCTTAACATAAGGATGATTGAATCTGGCAGTTACATTCCAATCTATTGCTCTGATATCATCACCCGGAATATATTCCCTTACTTCAGTAAAAGCCATTCCTCTGCCTTTGAAAGCAGTATTATAGCTCCCCGAAAATATATGATTCGAGAGACCTTTCGTTTTTATCTCAATCTTACGAACTTTCTTTAATAGCTCGGTAGTTTCCATATTAAAACTTTGTAACTTTCAACTTTTCACTTTTAACTTTTCACTTCCTAAGGTACCTCAACAGTATTAAGTATTTCAGCAATTATATCTTCAGAAGTAATATTTTCTGCTTCGGCTTCATATGTTAGGCCAATTCTGTGCCTTAAAACGTCAGCACAAATGGCTCTAACATCTTCCGGAATAACATAACCTCTGCGTTTTATAAAAGCATATGCCTTTGAAGCCAATCCGAGGTTAATGCTTGCTCTGGGTGAACCACCATAGCTAATTAATGATTCAAATTTTTCGAGGTTAAATTCCTTTGGATAGCGGGTTGCGAAAACAATGTCTGCTATATAGTTTTCTATTTTCTCATCTAAATATACATCTCTAACTACTTCTCTCGCTTTTATAATGTCAATAGGATCGAGTACCGCGTTTGTTTGAGGAAAATCTCCCGCAATGTTAATTCTCATAATTTTTTTCTCTTCCTCGCGTGTAGGGTATCCAATAATTACTTTCAGCATAAAACGGTCAACCTGAGCCTCAGGCAATGGATAAGTACCTTCTTGCTCAAGAGGGTTTTCAGTAGCCATTACAAGAAATGGTTCGGGCAGTTTGAAAGTTTTTTCTCCTATTGTAACTTGTCTTTCCTGCATTGCTTCAAGTAAAGCACTTTGAACCTTGGCAGGTGCACGGTTTATCTCATCTGCAAGAACAAAATTTGCAAAAACAGGCCCCTTTCGAACAAGAAACTCTTCTGTTTTCTGACTATATATGTTGGTTCCAATTAAGTCTGCAGGCAATAAATCAGGAGTAAACTGTATTCTGCTAAACTGCGCCTTTATGCAATTGGCAAGAGACTTAATTGCCAATGTTTTTGCCAAACCGGGCACACCTTCCAAAAGAATGTGTCCGTTTGCAAGCAATCCAATAAGCAGACGATCAATCATGTGTTTTTGTCCTACAATTACCTTCTGCATTTCCATTGTAAGAGCATCTACAAATGCACTTTCTTTTTGAATCCTTTCGTTAAGCTCTTTTATATCCATAATGAAATTATTTAAGTTTAATAGCTATTACGTAAAATCACTTGCAAAATTATTTGCGAAGTTAAAAAGGAATGTTTTTTAAATGTTAAATTTTGTTAATCAGGGCGTTCGTAACTATAAAATTTCTGCAGTTAAATCGCACAAATGATTTATTATTATTTGTTTTAAGTATAAGAAACATATATCAAGGTGTTATATATGAGCATTTTCCATAAAAAAATATTAACTTTTTTTAGGCATTTTATGATTAATGAATAACTTTGCAAAGTCTATTATTAACCATATTTATAACAAATTTAAATTCAGATTATGAAAAAAATCACCTTATTATTTGCATTTGCAGGTTTATTCATGTTTTCATGTTCGCAACAACCTAAAGAGGTAGAACAAATTATTGACACTTTTACAATTGCTGAACTTTATGAAAAGGCAGCCGAACTAGATGGAACTCAAGTTCATTTTGAAGGCTTAGTTCTTCATACTTGTCGTAATAGTGGCGATAAAATGCACATTGTTGCTGAAGATAACAATGATCTAAGAATTAGAGTAAATCTTGGAGAATTTACAGGACAAATTAATTCTGAGCATGAAGGTAAAATGATTTCTGTTATTGGAACAGTAAGTGTAATAAAAGAAGAAAAAGCACACGATTGCGAAAATGCAGAATCTACTGAAGAGTCAACCGAAGAAGTTGCTGAATCAACAGAAGAGCACGACCATGAGCATGGACATGATTGCGACCACGATAAAGAGATTAAAGAAATTCAGAAAAAAACTGTAAAGTTTAATATCGAACTTGTTTCTTACGAGTGGATATAAGAATCCGGAATTCAATTAAAAACCGCAATATTTAATAATATTGCGGTTTTTTTATACCCCCTTTACCCCTATACCTATATTTCCTTATTTCCCTAAACTTTCTAACTTTGCATACAAAATTATTCAACCATGAAACTTAGACAAATAAACAGGGCTGTACACCGCGATTTAGGTTATTTTTTCTTCGGAATGTGTATAATATATGGAATTTCAGGAATTGTGCTAAATCATAGACATAATTGGAATCCAAATTATATCATTACTAAAGACCATTTTCAACTAAATGTGCCAAAGGAAGAAATATCAGATAGAGATGAACACGCAAAATTCTATCTTAATCAACTTGAAATATCTCAACAATATAGAAATATTAGAGAAGTATCTGATAATCTGATAATATACTTCGATCGTGGCAGAAACGACCGTGGCAGGGTAGTTCAGGTAAATACTACTACCGGAGATGGATATCTGGAAATTACACGAAGAATTCCGGTTTTATTTCATTTCAATTTTCTTCATTATAATATGCCCAAAAAACTATGGACATATTTCTCGGATTTGTTTGCTGTAAGCCTTGTGATATTTGCATTAACAGGCCTTTATATGAACAGGGGTAAAAATAGCTTTAAACAAAGGGGTATTTGGTTTACCATTCCCGGAATTCTTATTCCTCTGATATTTCTTTATTTTTATCTGACGTAATAACAAAATAACTTTTCCAACAGCACATCTTGTCATAAATTTTTCGTTGTTTTGTACCTTAATTATTAGGCAAAAATTTTATTTATATTAATCCAAATTCAACTATGAGCGACGATAAGAAGATTATTTTTTCAATGGTAGGGGTTAGCAAAGTATTTCCACCCTCAAAACAAGTTTTGAAGGATATATACCTCTCATTCTTTTATGGTGCTAAAATCGGTATTATAGGCCTTAACGGCTCGGGTAAATCGACTCTGATGAAAATTATTGCAGGAGTTGAAAAAACATTTAATGGCGAAGTAGTGTTTTCTCCCGGTTATTCAGTCGGCTATTTGCCACAGGAACCGGTTCTGGATAATTCCAAAACTGTTAGAGAAATTGTTGAAGAAGGCGTTCAGGAAGTTGTAAATATTCTTAAAGAATATGAAGCAGTAAATTTAAAGTTTTCAGAGCCATTGAGCGATGATGAAATGAATAAGCTTATAGAAAGACAGGGTGAATTATCCGACCTTATTGAACAACACGATGCATGGGAGCTTGATAACAAACTTGAACGCGCAATGGATGCACTTAGATGTCCTGCACCTGAAGAAAATGTTGCTCATCTTAGCGGAGGTGAAAGACGTAGGGTTGCTCTTTGCAGATTGCTTTTGAAAGAACCTGATATACTTTTGCTCGATGAGCCTACAAACCATTTGGATGCAGAAAGTATCGAATGGTTGGAACAACATCTTAAACAATATAAAGGAACTGTAATTGCTATTACTCACGACCGTTATTTCCTTGATAATGTGGCAGGATGGATTCTTGAATTAGACAGAGGAGAAGGTATTCCATGGAAAGGCAACTATACTTCATGGTTGGAACAAAAAACCAAGAGACTGGAAATGGAGGAGAAATCTGAGAGCAAACGTAAAAAGACTCTTGAGCGTGAGTTAGAATGGGTAAGAATGAGTCCTAAAGGTCGACATGCTAAAGCTAAAGCTAGGTTAGGCGCTTATGATAGAATGTTGAATGAGGATGTAAAACAGAAAGAAGAAAAACTTGAAATCTTTATTCCAAATGGTCCAAGACTGGGTTCCAAAGTAATAGAAGCCAATCAATTAGGTAAAGCTTTTGGAGATAAATTATTGTTTGAAAACTTCAATTTTATGCTTCCTCCTGCTGGTATAGTGGGAATTATTGGTCCTAACGGGGCCGGTAAAACAACACTTTTTAGAATGATAATGGGTATGGAAAAGCCTGATAAAGGCGATATAGCAATTGGAGAAACCGTAAAAATTGGTTATGTTGACCAGACTCACGTTGAAATAGATCCTGAAAAAACCGTTTGGGAAGTTATTTCGGGAGGTAATGACCTTATTAACCTTGCAGGCAGACAGATGAACAGCAGAGCTTATGTGTCTAGATTTAATTTCGGAGGAGTAGATCAAGGTAAAAAATGTGGTGTCCTTTCCGGTGGCGAGAGAAATCGCCTTCATCTCGCTATGACATTAAAGAGCGAAGCCAATGTGTTGCTGCTCGATGAGCCTACAAACGATATTGACGTTAACACACTAAGAGCTCTCGAAGAAGGACTCGAAAACTTTGCCGGCTGTGCCGTAATTATCACTCACGACCGTTGGTTCCTTGATAGAGTAGCCACACACATTATTGCTTTTGAAGGTGATTCAAATGTAGTTTTCTTCGAAGGTTCTTATTCCGAATACGAGGAAAATCGCAAAAAACGAATGGGCGACAGCGGGCCTAAGAGGATTAGGTATAGGAAGTTGATGTGATAATTTGTCAATTATTCAATATGCCAATGTGTCAATGTGATAATGGTATTTAAGGGGAGATTGAATGGATTGAATAACCGGTCATATCGAGCGTAAGCGAGATATCCCGTGGTTTTATGGATTGAAAAAACCTCAGTATGCTTAAACAAATAACATCCGAAAAACTCCCAATAAAGCTTTGGCTTAATGATATTGAGGATGGGGCTTTGGAGCAGGCGAAAAACCTCGCCAATCATCCTTATGCTTTTAAGCATATTGCTCTTATGCCTGATTGTCATCAGGGGTTTGGGATGCCTATTGGAGGTATTTTAGCTACCAAAGATGTTATTATTCCTAATGCGGTTGGTGTTGATATTGGCTGTGGAATGTGCGCCGTTCAGACTAATATCGAAGAGATTCCCAAAGATAAACTTAAGAAAATTCTTAGCGATATTAGAATGCTGATTCCTTTGGGATTCAAGCATCATAAAACTCAACAGGATGCCGAGCTTATGCCTAATGGCTTTGATCTGGATAAAATGCATGTTGCAAGAAGGGAATACGATAGTGCCAGATGTCAAATTGGAACTCTTGGGGGAGGTAACCATTTCATTGAAATCCAAATTTCAAATGATAAAAAAATCTGGATTATGGTGCACTCCGGAAGCAGAAATATTGGGAAGCAAGTAGCTGATTATTATAATCGTATGGCGGTTGATTTAAATGAAAAGATGAAGAGCCCTGTGCCTAAATCTGCTCAGCTTGCATATCTGCATCTTGACTCTGAACAAGGTATACAATACTACAACGAAATGAAGTATTGTGTAGATTTTGCACTGGCTAACAGAAAGCTGATGATGGAAAGGATAATTGAGGTGTTTTCCAATAATATTAGCTCTGCCAAATTTGCTCCTATGATTAATATTGCCCACAACTACGCTGTGAAAGAGCAGCATTTCGGACAAGAGGTGATTGTTCACAGAAAAGGCGCAACAAAAGCAGATAAGAATACTGTTGGCATAATTCCGGGCAGTCAGGGCACAAGCAGCTATATTGTTAAAGGCAAAGGAAATAAAGACAGTTTTGAAAGCTGTTCTCATGGCGCAGGAAGGGTTATGGGAAGAAAAGAGGCTATAAGATCACTGGATTTGAAAAAAGAAATAAACTACCTGAATGAAAAAGGGATAATTCATTCTATTCGCACCACCAACGACCTCGAAGAAGCCTCAAGTGCTTATAAAAATATTGACGAGGTAATGAAAAACCAGGAAGATTTGGTTGAAATTCTTGTGGAGCTAAAACCACTTGCGGTGATTAAGGGCTGAAATTGATTTAAGATTGGTAAGATTCTGTGAAAAACTCTTATTTTTGCCATTCTTAATAATTAAATTATGGCTAAAGAAAAACCGGGAATTCCAAAAGGAACCAGAGATTTCAGTCCTGTTGAGATTGCACGCAGGAATTATATTTTTGATACAATTAAGCAAGTTTTTCAATTATATGGATATAATCCCATAGAAACTCCCTCCATGGAGAATCTTTCAACCTTGATGGGAAAATACGGAGAGGAAGGAGACAGGTTAATTTTCAGAATCTTGAATTCAGGCGATTATTTATCGAAAGTTGATTCTTCAGATTTAAACCTAAAAGATTCCAACAAAATTTCTGCACAGATATGTGAAAAAGCTCTAAGATATGATCTTACAGTGCCATTTGCAAGATACGTTGTTCAGTACCAGCATGAAATTAGTTTCCCATTTAAAAGATATCAGATACAGCCTGTTTGGAGAGCAGATAAGCCTCAAAGAGGTAGATATCGCGAGTTTTATCAATGTGATGTAGATGTAATAGGTAGCGATTCATTGTATAATGAAGCTGAACTTGTTAAAATAGTTGATGATATCTTTAAAGCATTGAATATTAATGTATTGGTTAAGCTGAATAATAGGAAAATCCTTACCGGTATTGCAGAATTTATAGGAGAGTCTGACAAAATCATTGATATCACTATAGCTATTGATAAGCTTGATAAAATTGGTCTTGATAATGTGAAATTAGAGCTTGCCTCTAAAGGTCTTTCTACCGATGCAATCAAAAAACTCGAACCTGTATTATTACTTCAGGGCACAAATGAAGAAAAGCTTGATAAATTGGGCGAAATATTAAAATCATCAGAAGTCGGATTATTGGGTATTTCTGAAATTAAAGAGGTTTTTGATATTATTGGTAAGATGAGTATTAATATTCCGGTTGAACTGGATTTAACGCTTGCAAGAGGCTTAAACTATTATACAGGAGCAATTATTGAAGTTAAAGCTCTTGATGTGGCAATTGGAAGTATAAGTGGAGGTGGAAGATACGACGATCTTACAGGTATTTTTGGATTATCGGGAGTTTCTGGCGTTGGAATTTCTTTTGGTGCCGATCGTATTTATGATGTTTTATATGAATTAAAGAAGTTCCCCGAGAATACTGAAACATCAACCAATGTTATAGCTATAAACTTTGGAGAAAATGAACTAAGATATAATATTGAAGTTTTAAACGAACTGCGTAAGCAAGGTATTAAATGTCAATTATACCCGGAGCCGGCAAAGATGAAAAAGCAAATGCAATATGCTTCAAAAGCCGGTGTTCCTTTTGTTATTATGGCCGGTCAGGAAGAAATTGACAGTAAAACACTTACATTGAAAAACATGACTTCGGGAGATCAAAAAACTGTAAACATTCAGGAAGCTATTGACATCATAAAGAAACACTAACAATCATTCAAATAAACTTCTTTTAAGTATTATGGAAATTCATCATATAAGTCCAAAATCTCTTTCAATAAATGATATTGAAGAAATCATTTCATCAAACATAAAGCTAGCATTATCAAAGGAAGCCGAGAAACTGATTATTGATTGTCGTGAATATCTTGACAAGAAAATCGCATCTCAGAAAGAGCCTGTTTACGGTGTTACAACCGGATTTGGGTCTTTGTGCAATCATTCTATTAGTGAATCGGATTTAGGAAAGCTTCAGGAAAACCTTATGATGTCGCATGCCTGTGGTATTGGTGATACTGTTAGACCGGAAATAGTAAAGATAATGTTGCTTTTAAAAGTTCAGTCTTTATCTTATGGAAAATCAGGTGTACAATTAATAACTGTTCAAAGGCTTATTGATTTTTATAATAATGATATAATTCCGATTGTTTATGAGCAGGGTTCACTTGGTGCAAGTGGTGATCTTTGCCCACTGGCTCATTTATGCCTGCCGCTGATTGGGATGGGACAAGTTAGTTATAATGGCAAAATAAGAGAGGCGGCTGAGGTTTTAGGAGAATTGAAATTTGAGCCTGTTAAGCTTGCTTCAAAAGAAGGTTTGGCATTGCTTAACGGAACTCAGTTTATGGCTTCTTTCGCTGTTTATAGCCTGATAAAAGCCAATAAAATAAGAGATTGGGCTGATATAATAGGTGCTATGTCTTTGGAGGCATATGATGGCAGAATTGAACCATTCGACGATGATGTGCACCAGATCAGACACCATAAAGGTCAGATTGAGACGGCAAAGAATATTAGAAAGATACTGGAAGGTAGTGAGTTGATAAAACAACCTAAGAAACATGTTCAAGACCCATATTCTTTCAGATGTATGCCACAGGTGCACGGAGCCAGCAAGGATGCTATCAGATATGTGACGGAAGTTATTACAAATGAAATAAATGCTGTTACTGATAATCCAACGATATTCCCTGAAAGCGACAAAATTATTTCTGCGGGAAATTTTCATGGTCAGCCATTAGCATTAGTGCTTGATTTTCTCGGAATTGCGCTTGCCGAGTTGGGAAATATCTCTGAAAGACGAATTTACAGGCTTATAGCAGGGGAGAGGGGATTACCTTCATTTCTGGTAGCTCACCCCGGGCTAAATTCCGGATTTATGATTCCTCAATATACTGCAGCATCTATTGTTAGTCAGAACAAACAGCTTTGTACGCCGGCATCTGTAGATTCTATAGAGAGTTCTCAAGGACAGGAAGATCATGTGAGCATGGGAGCAAACGCTGCTGTAAAAGGATTAAAAATTGCAGAAAATGTGGAAAAAATCCTTGCAATCGAACTTTTCAATGCAGCTCAGGCTGTGGAATTCAGAAGACCACTAAAAACTTCACCTTTGTTGGAGAGTTTATTGACTGAATACCGCAAAATCGTATCATTTGTCGAAAATGACAAATTAATGTTTGCAGAAATACACAAATCAATTAATTTTATTGTGAACAAAAAACCCGTGAAATACGTATAAATAAGTTAGTAATAGGAATTATTTTTGGACGTTTGCCTAAAAACAGGCATATTATTAATTAAAAGTCAGACAGATGCAAGAAGATGTTATTATTGTTCATCATGTTTCAGACCAAAAGGAAGAAATAAAGGAAAAACTAGCCGAAGTTAAGGTTCATAAGCCTGGCATAATTGTCGTACTGTCTGTTGTTGCTTATTTTATAATGGCCCTAAACTTTTTTGTTGGAGTTTTTATGAATATAGCCCATTTCAATCCTGATGTTTTTGCCAACTATAATAGTATACATTTATTTGCAATTGGAATTCACCTTAAAACATGGAATGTAATGTCTCCTATAATAGTTGCAATGGCTATAATGCCAATTCTTGGTATAATAGGATTGGCACTAACAAGCAAAAAAGGATCAATAGGTTTTTGGTTGTTTTCTCTTTCTCAGTTAGTGTTTTTGGCTATTCCAATTATTATATCAAAGCCTTCTGATTATAGCATGGTAATTATATCTCTGCTGCATACGATTATTATAATACCATCTGTAATAGCATATTATACATATCTGTATTACTTCAAGAGGCTATAGAGATAGCTTCTATTGAGGATAATATCTGCCTTGAGGTTTCTCTGTCTGTTCAAATTTCTTTTTTTCTTCCTCTAATTCCTGCAAGTGGTCTTCACTTACTGCTTTTACAACTTTTGATAATTCAGGCTGACCGGCATTTACCCAAGCTGTATACCAAAAATCACCCACACTTTTTGTAGCCAGTTTCATTTGCCTTTCAACCATACATTTAAGTTCTTCATGAAAAGCCCTAGAAAAATCGCGGGAATAAACTCTCATATTTGTATTACCTCTCGATTCGTGAGAAAACACTCTATCTGCACCCATTCTTAATCTTAAGTCATTAAATACCTGATAAATTGTATCAACTTTTAAATGACTGTTTTTTACTAATTCCCAAGTTCTTTCAAGTGGGTATTCAATGTATTCAGCTCTACCCACGAAGTAATTGAAACCATCAGCATATAATTCAGGCAATCTACTTTCCCAAAAACCATGAATACCAACTTCATCCGGAGTTCTACCATTGTAATATTTTGTTGTATGCAAAGGAGTACAGGCATCTGCAATATAATGCCCAATATGAGCTGCATTATAAAGTATTCTATCAACATCACCTGACTCAAATGCTCTTGTAAGCCTCATCATCATAACGTTTATATGCCATGGTAAAACTCCGTGAGCCATAAGTGTATCTTCAGAGAACTTTTCAACAGCTTTTGTCCATGTTTTTGGTACTGTTGCAAAAGGGTTTTCTCCATATTGATCAATGTCAATATAATGCCTAGGTGCTTCACCCGGGATAGCATGCGCAAGTCTATCCGGCTGAATACTCTGTTCTGTAATGTATTCAATATGCTTTCTGAAAAAGCCCACCATTTCAGGAGGTAGGGTAAATACCGCCATTCTGTTAATTTTTCGATGAGCATTAAATCCGAATGGATAAGCTTTTATAGTCGGGAGTGTTATTAATACAATGCTTAGAAAAAAAACTGTAAAACTCCTAAATAATTCTCTTTTCATCAAATATGATTTAATTCCTTTATAGCTATAAAGTTAATAGTTTTTGGCGGTTTGGGGTTAATGTAATCACCAAAATAAAGTTAAATCAATATTTTGGTTTTTTTTAATAAAAAGCTGCTGCAATTTAGGTTTTGTCAATCTAAATGCAGCAGCTGCAGAACGTATTATAACTATTTCAAATTATCCTTTATAAAATGGAAGTTTAACAACTTTTGCCTTTAATGCTTTCCCTCTTATATCAATGAAAATTTCAGTATCTATTTTAGAAAATTCCGGTTTTACATAACCCATTCCAATTCCAACTTTTAATGATGGCGACATAGTTCCGGATGTAACTTCACCAATAACATTTGATTTTGAGTCTAGAATTGGATAATGCTGCCTTGGAATACCTTTATCAACCATTTCGAAACCAACCAATGTTCTTGATACTCCTTCATTCTTTTGTTTCTCTAATGCAGGTCTGTTGATGAAGTCATTACCTTCAACAAATTTTGTAATCCAACCTAGTTTTGCTTCAATTGGAGATGTTGTGTCATTAATATCATTTCCATACAAACAAAATCCCATTTCCAGTCTTAGGGTGTCTCTTGCTGCAAGACCAATCGGCTTAATCCCAAATTCTTTTCCGGCTTCCATTACTGCGTCAAAAATCTTATGCCCAACACTGTGTGGAAAATAAATTTCACAGCCACCTGCACCAGTATATCCTGTTATTGAGAACAATACATTCTCGACACCTGCAAATGTGATTACTTTGAAAGTATAATATTCCATATCTATTATGCTTTCTTTTGTGAGTTTTTGCATTGCTTTAAGAGCAAGTGGACCTTGAACTGCCAATTGAGAAGTATCGTCTGAAGCATTTGTTATTTTTGCACCAATGCTTTCATTCTGTTTGGAAACCCAAGCCCAATCTTTTTCAATATTGGCTGCATTTACAACCATTAAATATTTTTGCTCATTAAAACGGTATAGGAGAAAATCATCAACAATTCCGCCTTTGTCATTTGGAAAACAAGTATACTGTACTTTTCCATCAGTTAATGCAGCAACATTGTTTGTACTAACTTTCTGGCATAATTCAAATGCCTTTTGGCCTTCAACCCAAAACTCGCCCATGTGAGAAACATCGAATAAGCCTATTCCTTTTCTAACTGTTTCATGCTCAACATTTATACCTTCAAACTGCACCGGCATATAAAATCCGGCAAATTCAACCATTTTTCCACCGAGAGACTCATGCTTGTCTTTAAATATAGTAGCTTTCATCACTAAATAATTTGTGTTTAATATGTCGGATGGAACTCGCATGATGATATACATCCGTGTTTGTGTTTAACGAATCATGCTCGTTTCATAATTTTATTTATGTTTGTATTGGGTAATGAAAATTTAATTTTTATTTCAGCAAAATTAAAAAATAAAGATTACAAAGATTTTTAAATGTTATTTTTGTCTTAACAAATCATGTTAATAACAAAACAAAAAAGTATGTTTTGGATAAAAGGCAGCTTGCCCAGGTGGGTAGTTTTTCTAATTGATATTTTTATTTGTGCTTTTTCATTAACATTGGCTTATAACCTGAGGTTTAACTTTTCTATACCACCTCATATATTGTCTAATTTTCATTACTCACTGTTTTTTGTAGTTTTAGTCAGAGCTGCAGTTTTTTACATTGCAAAGGTCTATTCCGGAATTATTAGGTACACAAATACTAGCGATGTGGTTTTGATTTTTATTTCTATAAGTGCCGGCAGCATCATTTTTAGCTTTTCTAACTTAATCTCATTGTTTTTTATAACAGGGAAACACATCATCCCATTCTCAATTGTTATAATTGATTATATAACATGCATTTTCTGTCTAGTCAGTTATAGATTACTTATTAAAGTAATGTACATGGACTTCGCATATAGCGGTAAATCTATCATAAATGTTGCTATTTATGGTGCCGGTGAAGCAGGAATAATAGCTAAAAGAGCAATGGATAGTGACCCTGTTGTTCAATACAATATAATTGCTTTTATAGATGATAATCAGGCTAAAGTTGGCAAAAAACTTGAAGGTATTATTATTATTGATGGCCGCCAACTTAAAAAATTATTTGAAAAAAATAAAGTGTCCAACCTAGTATTAGCAATTCAGAATTTTCCTCAACATAAAAAGAAGTCTATAATTGAGTGCGCTCTTAATTATGATGTTAAAGTACTTAATGTTCCCCCGGTTGAAAGATGGATTAAAGGTGAGCTTAGTTTTAAGCAAATTAAGGATGTGAAAATTGAAGATCTTTTACAAAGAGAAGAAATTCATCTGGAGAAAGAGAATATTATTAAACAGCTTGTAGATAAAACAGTCTTTGTTACAGGGGCTGCCGGCTCTATTGGAAGTGAACTTGCGTTCCAGATTGCTACTTTCCCAATAAAAAAACTTGTGCTAATTGATCAAGGTGAAACTCAGGTTTTTCACCTTGAAGCTGAGTTCATTACTAAATACCCTAATGTTAATGTTCATTTTGTAATTGGCGATATTAGAGATGAAAATAGAATTAAATACCTTTTTGAAGAATATAAGCCCGAAATAGTTTTTCATGCTGCAGCATATAAACACGTGCCAATAATGGAAACGAATGCTTATGAAGCAATTTGGGCAAATGTTGCAGGAACCAAAATATTAGCTGATAATAGTTTAAGATTCAACGTAAGTAAGTTTGTAATGATTTCAACCGATAAGGCTGTTAATCCGACAAACGTAATGGGTGCATCAAAAAGAATTGCTGAGATGTATATTCAGGGCTTAAATCAGCATTGTAAAACTAGATTTATTACTACTCGCTTTGGAAATGTACTTGGGAGCAATGGCTCTGTTATTCCATTGTTTAAAAAGCAAATTGAAAATGGAGGACCTGTAACGATTACACACCCTGAGGTTACTCGCTATTTCATGACTATTCCTGAAGCTTGTCAGCTTGTGCTGGAAGCCGGGGCTATGGGAAAAGGTGGCGAAATATTTATTTTTGATATGGGCGAATCTGTTAAAATTCAAGATTTGGCTAAAAATATAATCAAACTTTCCGGACTTGAACCTGGTAAAGACATTGAGATTATTTATACAGGACTTAGAGCAGGAGAGAAGTTATATGAAGAACTTTTAAATAATGCCGAAAACACAATCCCAACTCATCATCCAAGAATTATGATTGCCAATACAGAGGTTCATCCTATTTCTGAAGTTGAACAAAGTGTTAACGAATTACTAAATCTTTCTAAAAAATGCGATGATATTAATATTGTTAAGAAAATGAAAGAAATTATTCCGAACTTCATTTCCAACAATTCCATCTTTGAAGAGTTGGATAAGAAATAATAGTCTTATAGTTGTCTTTATATTTAGCTCATAACCAGAGACTTATTAACTAACTCCGCTGCTTCTTTTAATAAGATTGCCGATTGAACTTCCAAGCCCGAATTATCTATAATTTCCTTTGCAATTTCTGCATTTGTACCCTGTAACCTTACAATAATT
Source organism: uncultured Bacteroidales bacterium (assembly GCA_964601515.1). Classification (GTDB taxonomy): domain Bacteria; phylum Bacteroidota; class Bacteroidia; order Bacteroidales; family UBA7960; genus PWND01. The sequence goes on from CAZRNU010000008.1 coordinate 27,705, forward strand.
GGAATATCAATCTTGCCTATGTTTCTATAAGCATCAACTATTCCATTAGCAACCCTGTCACATCTAACAATTCCACCAAAAATATTAACAAGAATAGCTTTTACGTTTGGGTCTTTTAGAATAATTCTAAAAGCTTCCTCAACTCTTTTTGCACTTGCCGAACCGCCAACATCAAGAAAATTTGCAGGTTCTCCACCTGAAAGTTTTATTATATCCATAGTAGCCATTGCCAAACCTGCGCCGTTTACCATACACCCAACATTACCATCCAGCTTAACGTAGTTAAGGTCGTATTTTCCGGCTTCAACTTCCATTGGATCTTCTTCGTTGAGGTCTCGCATATCGCATATTTCAGGATGCCTGTATAATGAATTATTATCAATAGTCATTTTTGTATCTGCTGCCATAATTTTACCATCTGCTGCCTTGAACAATGGATTTATTTCAATAAGACTCGCGTCTAAATTTATATATGCATTATAAAGCAAACTAACAAATTTTACCATATTTTTATATGCGTTACCCTCTAATCCAAGGTTAAAGGCAATTCGCCTACATTGAAATAATTGAATGCCGGTTTTAGGATCAATTTCCTCAGTGAAAATCAATTCCGGACTCTCTTCAGCAACTTCTTCAATATTCATCCCGCCTTTAGGAGAATACATTATCATGTTTCTTGAAGTGGCGCGGTTTAACAAAATACTCATATATATTTCCGAGGGTTTCTCGGGACCGGGATAATAAATGTTTTCCTCTATTAAAAGCTTTCTGACTTTCTTACCTATAGGGCCCGTTTGAGGAGTAACCAGCTGCATTCCCAGTATCTCTGAGGAATACTGCTTAAGTTCTTTAAACGATTTGGCAATTTTTACACCTCCGCCTTTACCTCTTCCACCTGCATGAATTTGAGCTTTTACAGCCCAAACTTCAATATTATTATGCTCGAATATTTGGTGAGCCGCCTTCTCTGCCTGATCAATAGATTCTACCATAATGCCTTCAGGTACAGGAACTCCATATTTTTTTAATAAAGCCTTTCCTTGATATTCATGCAAATTCATAGTTGTGAGTTTAGATTTTTAAATCGTTTTTATAAAAACAAAAATACAAATTTAGTTTTCAAATAGTCAATAAATAAGGAAATCAAATATATATTTTGTTAAACAAAAGATTAATAAAATATTCAAAAAAATATTTCGTTATCATATTGAATTCATAAAACAACAAATAACAAAAGCCTATGAAACAAAATTACAAAGACGAGAATAATTTTACATTCCTATCAAATGAAATGCCTAGTGCAATGTTAAATTTATCATATAAATATAACATTCCTCATATTTCAAACATGCATTCTGAAAATAAATCTAGTATACATGTCCCGGGGAAATGCGTAATTGATAACATAATGCGCTATAGCAGAGCAGTAGAGGTAGTGAAAAAAACAAACAAAACGCCTATTTTCATTATTCGTAATTAATAGTGAGTTTTACGAAATCAAAAAATCAATATTTTTGAGCACACTTTTAAAAATATTGTTATTTTTGTGTTCCGGAGAAGAAAGGAAATAAAAATTAAACTAACCGCAATGAAAAAAGGAATTAGAATTTTAGCTATTGTATTATTTATCGGAGTAACTCTATTTTCAAGTTGCAGATCAAAAGAATTATGCCCTGCATATACTGATAATCAAGATGCAATAGAATTAGCAGAAACTGACGCATAAAACTGAATCCGTTTTTGCAATAAAAGGCATTTTGTTTGTAATTTAGCTTATCCAAATAGAACATTTGGATAAGCTTTTTATTTATATATTCAATTAATGGAAAACAAATCAGAACGACTAAAAAAACCTGACTGGCTTAAAGTTAAATTGCCTGATGTTGACGAATACAGCAGAATGAAGCATGTTCTTGGAACAAAACACTTGCATACAATTTGTGAGAGTGGCGCTTGTCCTAATAAAGGTGAATGCTGGGGAGCAGGTACTGCAACATTTATGATATTGGGAAATATATGCACTAGGAGCTGTAGATTTTGCAATGTTGAAACAGGAAAACCATTACCCCCGGATAAATATGAACCACTTAGGGTTGCTGAAGCTGTTATGCAAATGAACCTTAAACATGTGGTACTAACATCTGTTGATAGAGACGACTTACACGATTCAGGTGCTTGTCATTGGTCGCAAACAATAAAAATTATTAAAAATATCTCACCGGAAACTACAATAGAAGCCCTGATACCTGATATGAAAGGTAATGTTATTGACCTTCAAACGATTATTTCGGCCGAACCTGATATTATTAGTCATAATCTTGAAACAGTGAAAAGGCTCTCAAAGGAAGTCAGGGTAAAAGCTGACTATGAAACCAGCCTTAGGGTTATTGGATTTATTTCTGAGTCTGGAATTCCTTCCAAATCAGGAATAATGCTCGGACTGGGCGAAACTGATACTGAAGTTCTGGAAACAATGGATGATTTATTTGAAGTGGGATGTAGAATTATTACTTTAGGTCAGTATTTACAACCTTCTCACAAGCACTTACCTGTTAAAAGATATGTTTCTCCTGAACAATTTGACAACTATAAAACCATCGCATTCAATAAAGGATTCAAATTTGTTGAAAGTGCTCCTCTTGTTCGCTCATCTTATCGTGCTGAAAGGCATATCAATAAAAGTATTTAAAGAAATTTGCAATGAATCTTACAATTTTCATAAGGTTGTTAAACGAACTAAAAGTTAAAGGTTTATTCTTGATTGTTTTTGTTTCAGTATTTAGCTGTTCTGGTAATGGCATTGTAGAAAATCATATAGATTCAGTATCATATAATCCTTTACCGGCTGCCTATCAAACACATATTTATTTTCCTATGCTTGAAGGTAAGAGAATTGCGTTTGTCGGGAATCACACATCTGTTATTAATGATGTTCACCTTGTTGATACATTAATAAACGCAAACATTAATATTGTTAAGATATATAGTCCTGAGCATGGTTTTCGAGGATTAGCTGCTGCCGGTGAATATGTAGATAGTGAAGTTGATTTAAAAACGGGGCTCCCAATTATAAGTTTATACGGGAATAACCGAAAACCTAACCCTGATCAATTAAATGATGTGGATATAGTTTTGTTTGATATTCAAGATGTTGGGGCAAGGTTCTATACCTATATTTCTACTATGACCTATATAATGGAAGCGGCTGCAAAGAAGAATATTCCTGTAATAATTCTTGACAGACCTAATCCGAATGGGCATTATGTGGATGGACCAATTTTGGAAAAAAGTTTTAGTTCTTTTGTCGGATTACATGCAGTTCCTGTTGTTCATGGAATGACAATAGGAGAGTATGCAAACATGGTAAATAATATGGGATGGTTGGAAGATAGCATAAAATGCTCTCTATCAATAATTGAAATGATTAATTACACCCATAATAGTGTTTACGAACCACCAATTTCCCCATCGCCTAACCTTCCCAATGTTATTAGCATTTATCTATATCCTTCTTTATGCTTTTTCGAAGGCACACCAATAAGTGTGGGCAGAGGAACTGATTTGCCGTTTCAAATTTTCGGACATTCAAAGCTTCCCCAAAGCATATATAATTATTCTTTTAAGCCTGAAAGCAGAACGTCTGCGCCAAATCCACCAGAATTGAATAAGGTTTGTAATGGAGTAGACCTCACTTCTTTAAAAATTGCAGATGTTCGAAATGATGCAAAGATTAACCTGGATTATTTAATTGATGCTTACAATAATTTTCCGGAAAAGGATAAGTTTTTTAATAATTTTTTCAATCGATTGGCAGGCAATAATAAACTTCAGGAACAGATTAAGCAAGGAATGACAGCTGAAGAAATTAGGGCCACATGGAAAGACGAACTAGATGCTTTCAAATTGATTAGAAAGAAATTTCTATTATATCCGGATTTTGAATAATATTATGAAAGGATTAAAGGATAATACGGCAAAATCAGCATGGGTTTGGTTTTTCAATTCATTAGTTAATACTTATCCTGCGAATGAACTGAAATCAATTAGAAGGATACTATTTGAGCATTTATTCAATATATCTGAGAAAGATATAATAATGGAAAAGAATATCAGGTTAACTGAAACTGATATTGTGAAAATAATTAAAGCCATAAAAAAACTTGAGAATCAAGTCCCAATTCAATATATAACAGGAATAGCATATTTTTTGGAATTTGTTTTTGATGTAGATCAAGATGTTCTAATTCCCAGACCTGAAACAGAAGAATTAGTGCTTCTCACTATTGATAAAGCTAATCAATATTTCGCATCAAATAAGAATATTAGAATACTTGATATTGGGACAGGTTCCGGGTGTATTGCAATTGTTTTGGCTAATAAAATTCAATCTGCCGATGTAACAGCAATTGATAAAAGTAAAAAAGCTATAAATATTGCTTCGAAAAATTCTAAAAAGTACTATGATAAAGTAAATTTCTTAGAATTAGATATATTTGATAACCCTGGTAAAATAGGAGAGTACAACATTGTTGTTAGCAACCCGCCATACGTTTTGGAATCAGAAAAAGCAATAATGCAAAGAAGTGTACTTGACTATGAACCCGAGTCAGCATTGTTTGTTTCTGATGATAGTCCTTTGGTTTTTTATGAAGAAATTATAAAACAGTCATCTGCAGGACTACTTAAGAATGAAGGAATATTACTGTTTGAAATTAATGAGAAATTTGGAAATGAAGTTTCGGAATTAATGGAGAAATATGGGTTTAAAAATGTAGAAATTCATAAAGATTTTCATAACAAAACGAGATTTGTTTTTGGGCAATTAAATTATTGATTTATAATATTTTAATTAACCTACTTCAATAATTTCTTTAAATGACTGATGAAATTATCTACATCATCAGCAGTAGTTTGAAAATGAGTCATCCAACGCACTTCATTTTTCTCATCATCCCAAACATAAAAGAAATATTCTTTCTGAAGCGGCTCTATAATTGAAGGAGGAACAACAGCAAATATTGCATTTGTTTCTATAGGCTGAGTTATTTTAATTTCAGGAATTTCCTCTAGTTTTAGTTCAAGATATTTAGCCATTTTATTAGCATGGCGAGCATTCTTAAGCCAAAGATCATCATAAAACATTGCATTGAATTGCGCTGAAATATACCTCATTTTAGAGGCAAGTTGCATAGATTGCTTTCTGATGTATTTAAAGTCGCTTGCAAGTAAATTGTTTATAAATACAACAGCTTCGCCATACATCATTCCATTTTTTGTACCTCCAAATGAGATAACATCAACTCCTGTGTATGTTAATAATTCTGCTAGTGATATGTTTAATGCTGCTATTGCATTAGCAATTCTGGCTCCGTCTATATGCAAATACATATCATGTTCGTCAGCAAAATGAGCAAGTTTTAGAATTTCCTCCGGTTTATATAATGTACCTAATTCTGTAGGTTGAGATATTGATATTACTTTTGGTTGAGAATGATGTTCAAATCCTTTCGAATGCAGAAATTTTTTAATATCATCAACAGAAATCTTTCCATTTGAGGTTTTTACAGTAAGTAGTTTACATCCTGAAAACTTTTCCGGAGCTCCACATTCATCGTTATTCATGTGTGAGGTTTCCGCTGTAATAATGCCATTAAAGGAGTGTGTTAAGTTGCTTATTGCTGAAACATTTGCTCCGGTTCCGTTAAAAACAAAAAACACCTCAACCTCAGATTGAAAGTAATGTCTGAATTTTCTTTCGGCATCTGATGTATAGATGTCGTCACCATATGCTATTACATCACCTTTGTTTGCCTCGGATAATGCTTGCATAACTTTTTCATGTACGGGGGCATTATTATCGCTGGCAAAACTTCTATTTATTATCATTTATATAAATGTTACTGTGATTATAAAGTTGATTATGCAAAGTATCTAATACCAAAATTATAATAATTGTAAAACAAATTGTGCTTTTTATAAAGGAAATATTATTGAGGAAAAGAAATTAAGATTTATTTAAATCCGATATTAATCTTAGTTTGAAACGCATTCTGCGCTAATTCTTTTAGGCAATCTTCCCAGATACTCATCGACTGTTTTTCTTCTAGAACACCTTCAGTAGTTCCCTGCATAATTGCGGAGGCTTCTTGGTATTTACCTTCTGCAATTAGTTGCATCATTCTTTCTTGGGCTTTTTCCATTGAATTATCTAATGCTTCGGATTTCTTTTTTTCTATATCAGCATATTTATCATATAAAATAGCACTCTTGCATTTATATCTTTTTGAAGAATTATCATATTCGAGTGGGAAATAACAATGTTTTAGATGTCCATATTTTGTGAAAATATTTTCGTATTCTGATTTTGAAATGCTTTGATGAAGGAGTGCTGTCTCATATTTATCCATAATTGCTTTAATAGCCCTATTTTCCATTGTTTTATTTTCAATTACTACTCCTGACTGTTCTATATATTTCACACGATCTATGTAAATATATTCAAAATAACACCTTTTTCCTGTATTTTCTGTTATAGTTTCTTCTTTTGGATTGCCACCGTGGCTATTAGCATAAAATGCTTTAACCTGATCGTAAGAACTATTAGTTAAAAATATTCCCATATTGTCATTTCCGCCAAATGGTATAGATGCAGGGAAGATAGGAGCAACTAATACTTTTTCCTGTGCAATTGTAATTGTGCAAAAACAGAGTAATAAAATTGAAAGCAGTTTTTTCATCTTTGTAAAAATTTTCGGGGTTAGAGTAACAAAAATAATGAAAACTGTTTAAAAAAGAAAATAAATTACACTAAACAACTGTAAAAACAAACAAAGGAATAATTGTAATTTCCAGACAATAAAAAAGGCCGGAATAACCGGCCTTTTAAAGTTTTTTAGAAAATTTCCTAGAACGACCAGCCTAAGCGAATTGCAGAAACAGTGTTTGGTCCGAATAAAAACAATGATGAATTGTCAACAACAGTAGTTGTAACAGTTAATCCTCCTGTTGTTGCGGTTGTAACTACATCAGGAAATGAAGTTGAAGAAAACCCAAAACCAAATTCTGCACCTAAGTACAATCCTTTATATAAATAAAGGTCGGCACCGGCAACTAGATTCAATCCAATTGATGTAAAACCATTCAATCCTGTTTGAACAATTCTATCGTTGTTAAAGTTTGTGTTGTATTCATACTTATAAGATCTTGTAAGGAAGCCTATTTCAGCACCAAAATAAGGAGACACTCTTTCTCCAACAGGAAAATGAATTTCAATTCCAGGTGTTAAGCCGAAATCGATAATTCTTTCTTTCTCTTTTTCTATATTATTGATATTGTTGGGGTCCGGCAAAGAATTACCAACACTTGAAATATCAAAAAGAAAACCTAGTCTTACAGCCATGTTGTCACTTAAAAAGAAACGACCTTTAATAAAATCAAGCTGAATAGGAGCAGTGCTGAATGGTACAAAGTTTACTTCTAATGAAACATCACCGGCAGATGGCTTATTTTCTGCAACACTACCAAATGAGACAACTAAAATTAATGCTAATAATAATGTAACTTTTTTCATAATTTTATTTTTTTGATTATTAAATAAATTGAGACGATGCAAAATTATTCAAAATTTAAGTCACTTTTATATTTTTTTTTCGACAAGTAACCACTTATTGAATTTTACACAATTAATTAAACGAAATAAAAATAAAAATGTTCATAAAAACTATGTCTTCAATAATTTCTCAAATTTTATAATCAATGAATGATGAAATTTATTAATTTTGCACACCATTTATGTAAGTTATACGTTATTGACATATAATTTCTACAAATAAAACAGATTTACATGCATAAAACTCGTTCCGGAAGCATACTTACAATATTGATAATCAACATATTAGTAATTACTTCGTCTTGTAAATATCAGAAGCTTTTAAAAAGCGACGATTATGAGTTGAAGCTTGAAACAGCTATAAAGTATTTCGAAAAAGAAAGGTATTCTAGAAGTATTAGCCTTCTTAACAGTGTTTTACCGGTTTATAGAGGTACTCAAAAAGCTGAAACAGTAAATTATTACTTTGCTATGGCTCATTATAAACAAGGTGACTATGTTTATGCATCACATTTGTTTGTAACATTTCACCAAACATTTCCACGGAGCGAACATGCAGAGGAATTTTTCTTTCTTTCAGCATACTGCAAGTATTTACTGTCTCCAAATACAGGAAGGGATCAAACTCCTACACTTGAGGCAATTCAGCAGTTCCAAAGATTCATAAATCGTTATCCTCAGTCGTTAAAAGTTGAAGAGGCTAACAATCTAATAGATGAGCTTAGGCTTAAATTAGAAAAGAAGGCCTTTGATATGGCCATGATGTACTATAGAATTAGAAACTATAATGCTGCGGCAACATCATTTAAAACACTGATAGTTGATTTTCCCGATATAAAATACCGTGAAGAAGCAATGTTTTATACTGCCGATTCTTTTTTTAAATTTGCCGAAAATAGTATTTTCGAGAAGCAACAGGAAAGATATGAATTAGCAGTAGATGCATATAACAAATTTATTAGAGCTTATCCTGAAAGTAAGTTTAAACAACAAGCTGATGAAATATATCGCAAATCATCTTCAAAGCTTAATGAAATAAAACTATCTCAAACGAATTAACATCTTTTTAATATAATTTATCATGGATTACAAAAAAGTAAAAGCTGAAACAACTACAATAACAAGGGATTTAAGAAGGTTTGACAAAGAATCTGGGAATATTTACCAATCTCTTGTTGTTATTTCAAGGAGGGCAAACCAAATTACTCTTGAAATGAAGGAAGAATTAAATAATAAACTTGCTGAATTTGCCAGTAGCACAGATAATTTGGAAGAAATCTTTGAAAATAGAGAGCAAATTGAAATTGCTAAATTTTACGAACAGCTTCCTAAACCATCTTTGATTGCAGTTAATGAATTTTTGAATGGCAATATTTATTCAAGAATTCCTGAAAAAGAAGTTAAATAACATACTCAATATCAATCACTAAAGCTGCTAAAGAAATTCATCTTCTAAGCGGCTTTTTTAGCTTATTAAAGAGATATAAAAAGTGAAGGGTAAAAAAATACTTATAGGAATATCAGGCGGTATTGCAGCTTATAAATCAGCATATCTAATTAGGTTGTTTAAAAAAGCCGGTGCTGAAGTTAAAGTTGTCGTAACTCAAAATGCTCTTGAATTTATTACTAAAGTTACTCTTGAATCTCTTTCACAAAATAAAGTTTATACCAGTGTTTTTGGCAGTGAAAATGATTATTCAACTGAGCATATTTCTCTTACCGACTGGGCTGACGTATTAGTAGTTGCACCTGCAACAGCTAACATAATTGGGAAATTTGCAAATGGAATTGCAGATGATGCACTTTCAACAACTTTTATGGCATTTAACAGGAAAGTATTTATTGCTCCTGCAATGAACTGCAAAATGTATGAGAATTTTGCATTTAAGAATAACGTTAAATCTTTGATAGCTCAAAATGTTATCATAATAGAACCTGAAGAAGGATTCCTTGCTTGCGGCTATGAAGGAAAGGGTAGAATGGAAGAACCGGAAGTTATATTTGATGCGGTAAAATCTTACGTCAATTCTTCAGAAACATTAAGTAATTATAGCGTTTTAATTACTGCAGGTCCTACTTATGAAGCGATTGATCCGGTTCGTTTTATTGGCAATCATTCAAGCGGGCTTATGGGTATTGAAATAGCCAAGGCATTAGCAGATAAAGGGGCGAGAGTTAATCTAGTTTGTGGACCTAGTTCAATCTCTGTAAACCATCCAAACATAAATCGAATTGATGTTGTTTCGGCAGAAGAAATGTTCGAATCTTGTGTCTCTTTATTCCCAAAAATGAATATTGGAATTCTCGCTGCAGCAGTGGCTGATTATACTGTGATAAATCCCAAAAGTTCAAAAATAAAAAAAACTCAGGAAAATAAAGAGCTAGTTCTTAAATTGTCTCCTACAAAAGATATTCTTGCACATCTTGGCAAAATAAAAAAGAAAGGGCAAATACTTGTCGGATTTGCATTAGAGACTGATAATGAGGAAAATAATGCAGTTATTAAGCTTAAAGCAAAAAATCTCGATTTCATTGTTCTTAATTCTCTAAATGATAAAGGTGCCGGCTTCAAGTCTTCTACTAATAAAGTTTCTATATTAGACAATAAAAGCAATATACATCGTTATAATCTTAAATCTAAATCAGAAGTAGCATCTGATATTGTGAGTTTTATTCTTGATAATTTCATTCAACAAGAAAAGAAATTTTAATAGAAAGTTATAATGCAAAGAGCCATTACAATTTTGATAATTCTTCTTAATCTGCTTGTAAGATCATATGCACAGGAATTAGACTGCCGAATACAAGTATCGGCTCCTAGCTTACCGGAATCAGAAAAACTAATTCTTCAAACCTTACAATCTTCTCTTTATGAGTTTATGAATCAAAGAAACTGGACAAATTTTAAATTTAAAACAGAGGAGAGAATAGAGGCAAATATTACTATAACTATTGAAGAAAAAGCCGGTACTGATGAATATAAAGGTACTTTGCAAGTGCAATCTCGCAGGCCTGTATTCAACTCATCATATAATTCTCCTTTAATCAATCATCAGGATAGAAATATTTCATTCAGGTATACGGAAAATATGCCTTTAGATTATGATGATAATACCTTTATGTCTAATCTTACTGAAGTACTTGCATTTTATGCATATTTGATTATTGGTTTTGATTTTGACACATTCAGCCCAATGGGAGGAACTCCTTATTTTGAAAAAGCTCAAAATATTGTTAATAGAGCTCAAACAGCTCAGGAACCGGGATGGAAATCTTTTGAAAGTCAAAGAAACCGATATTGGATTATAGAAAATATTTTCAACTCTCAGTATGCTGCTGCACGTCAGGCTCTATACCAATATCATAGGTTAGGATTTGATACTATGACTGAAAATATGGAGTTAGCCAGAGGTGAGATTACTCAATCACTTGAACTGCTTCAAAGAGTTCATCGTCAAAGACCGGGGAGTCTTCTAATGCAGATGATACTCACAGCTAAAAGTGATGAATTTGTGAATATTTATTCCCAAGCTACGCCTGTAGATCAAAATAAAGCTATTCAAATTCTTACAGAAATAGATCCTACAAATGCTGCAAAATATAGAAGAATTAACCAACAGCAATAATTCATTCTATTCATTTTAGTTTTTAATCTCTCATTTTTATTAACTTTGTCCCTTAATTTTTTGCATTGATATAATATGCTTAAACAACTGCAGATAGAGAATTTTGCACTCATTAGCAAGCTTAACATTTCCTTTGATCAAGGATTTACCACTATAACAGGTGAAACAGGTGCCGGAAAATCAATTCTTCTAGGAGCATTATCTTTAATTTTGGGTCAAAGGGCAGATATTCAAACATTGCTTGACAAACAGAAGAAGTGCTTTATTGAGGGTACTTTCTGTCTTGATAATATAGATATTAAGCAATTGTTTGAAGACAACGACCTTGATTATGCCAACCCCTGCATATTCAGAAGAGAAATTAATCAACAAGGTAAGTCTAGAGCATTTATTAATGATACTCCTGTTAATCTTTCAATTATGAAAGAAATAGGAGACAGGCTTATTGATATTCATTCTCAGCATAATAATCTTTTGGCTGCTGAAGCTTCCTTTCAGTTTGATATAATGGATAACTATTGCAAGCATCAATCAGAAATTGATAATTATAAAAGCTTGTTCAAAACATGGAAAGAGCTAATAAGGGAAAACCAAGAGTTGAAAGATAAAGAGCAAAAAGCTCGTGCAGAAAATGATTATTACGCTTTTCAGCTGGATGAACTTGAAAAAGCAAATCTTATTGAGGGGGAATATGAAATTCTTGAATCCGAAGTTCATATACTCGAAAATGCTGAATTAATAAAGTTTAATTTTGAAAAAGCAGGCTACTTAGTTGATGAATCTGACCCTTCGGTAATAAAATCATTAAACGAAGTAAGCCATTTAATATCTGCAATTGAAAATGTATCTCCAAAATACGCTGAATTATCAACCAGAATAAAGTCAACTTATATAGAGATCAAAGATATTGCACAAGAAATAGCAACTCTTTCTGAAGATGTTCAATTCGATAAAGACAGAATTGAAGAATTGAAGAATAGATATGATTTGTTAAACAAGTTAATGCATAAACATAATTCATCTAATTTCAACGACTTGATAAGTAAAAGGGAAGAGTTTAGAGAAAAAGTGAATTTTATTGAAAGCCTCGATGAGCAAATTATTACAAATGAGAAAAAAATTAATGATGTATTTATTGAGCTATCAGCAATTGCCAATTTGATTTCAAAAAACAGAAAAAATAGTGTCCCCAAAATTGAATCTGAAATTAAATCATCACTTCAACAATTGGGAATGCCTAATGCTAGATTCGAAATAGAAATTTTGCCGAATACCGAACTAACCAATAATGGCAATGACAAATTGAGATTTTTGTTTAATGCTAATTTGGGGGGTGAACTAAAAGAATTATCTAAAGTTGCCTCAGGAGGTGAATTGTCTAGGCTAATGCTTAGCATAAAATCAATGATTTCAAAGAAAAATCTTCTTCCAACTATTATTTTCGATGAAATAGATACCGGCATTTCAGGTGAGATTGCATCAAAAATGGGAGACATTCTTAACTATATGTCAAAAAATATGCAAGTAATTGTTATAACGCATCTAGCCCAGATTGCAGCAAGAGGGAAAGAGCAACTGCTTGTTTATAAAATAAATGAAAACAATCAAACAAAAACACTCGTAAAACCTTTATACAATCAAGAAAGAATTGCAGAAATTGCCAAAATGCTTGGAGGAAATAAACCAAGCGAGGTTATGCTTCAGACTGCAAAAGAGCTCATGATGGTGAAAAACCAATAGCTGAGAATAGTATTTAGGTTATAGTTTTTTAATTTCAGATAAATTCAAAAATCTCATATTATGGCAAATAATTTATTAAAAGGGAAAAGAGGTATTATTTTCGGTGCTCTTGATGAAAATTCAATTGCTTGGAAAGTTGCATTAAAAGCAAAAGAAGAAGGAGCAACCTTTGTTCTTACGAATGCACCTATTGCATTAAGGGCAAAAAAAATATTCGAATTAGCCGAGATGACTAATTCAGAGGTTATTCCTGCTGATATTACTCAAGTTGATGAACTTGAAAGTCTCTTAACAGAGAGCATGGCTGTTCTTGGCGGTAAAATAGATTTTATTCTTCATAGCGTAGGTATGTCTCCAAATGTTAGAAAAGGATTGCATTATACCGAACTTGATTATAATCACATGGTTAAAACTCTTGATGTTTCGGCTATTTCATTACATAAGCTTTTACAAGTTGCTTATCATTTGGACGCAATTAGTGAATGGGGCAGTGTAGTTGCCATGTCTTATATTGGTTCTCAGCGAACTTATTCTTCATATAGTGATATGTCGCAGGCCAAAGCTATGCTTGAATCCATTGTAAGAAGCTTTGGATATCATTATGGAAGAAAAAAGAAAGTAAGGATAAATAGCATTTCTCAATCTCCAACTGTAACAACTGCCGGGACAGGTGTTAAGGGGTTTAAATCATTTTATGCTTATGCAAATAGTATGTCGCCTCTTGGTAATGCTACATCTGATAGTTGTGCTGATTATTGTGTTGTAATGTTTTCAGATTTTACCAAAATGGTAACTATGCAAAACCTGTTTCATGACGGTGGTTATTCTACAATGGGTATTAGTGATGAAGTTATGGATAACTGTTTTGTCTGTGATGATGAAGAATGTAAAGCAAAGAAAATAGAAAAGATTGTACGTAAAAAGTAGCGAACTCTGCACATAATTAATTTAATCATTTAGTATATTTTTCTATCTTTGCCCGATTATAAAGCGGATATTTTTATTCAAAATCATAAAGAAAAACACTAAAAATAAGCAAAATGGAAGACAACAAAAACCTGAAAAGTGGTGAATTTCTAGTTAAAGAAGTAGACCCACAATCTATTTTTATTCCTGAAGAATTTGATGAAGAACAAAAAATGATTGCTCAAACGGTTAGAGATTTTATTGAAACAGAGGTTCATCCAAATCTTGACCAGCTTGATAAAGGCGATAGAGAATTAATGAAATCAATTCTTAAGAAATCAGGTGATCTTGGTTTAATGGGCATATCAATTCCGGAACAATATGCCGGTTTCGGACAATCATTCGTTACTCAAATGCTTGCAGCAGAAGTTGTGGGTGCAGCATATTCATTTTCAGTAGCATTTATGGCTCATTGCGGCATTGGGACATTACCAATTATGTACTATGGAAATGAAGAGCAAAGAATGAACTATGTAACAAAACTTGCTACAGGCGAATATTTAGGAGCATACTGCTTAACTGAGCCAGGTGCAGGTTCTGATGCTAATTCAGGAAAAACTCAGGCTACTCTAAGCGAAGACGGTAAACATTATATCCTCAACGGACAAAAAATGTGGATTACTAATGCAGGTTTTTGTGATACACAGGTAGTTTTTGCAAAAATTGACAATGACAGAATTTTAAGTGCTTTTATAGTTGAAAGTAATTGGCCTGGAGTAGTTATCGGACCGGATGAACACAAAATGGGTATAAAAGGCTCTTCTACTTGTCAGATATATTATAATGATGTGAAAGTTCCTGTTGAAAACCTTATTGGAAAAAGAGGCGAAGGTTTTAGAATTGCTTTAAGTATTCTGCATATGGGCCGTATGAAGCTTGGAGCAAATGTTATTGGTGCTGCAAAACAAACAATTTCAGATTCTGTAAGATATGCAAATGAAAGAAAACAGTTTGGTACGTTAATTTCAACTTTTGGTTCTATTAAGTACAAACTTGCTGAAATGGTTATCAGAGCCTTTGCACACGAATCTGCAATATATAGAGTGAGTAGGGATATTGATATTTTAATGGATAAATTAAAGAGTGAAGGATGCGACGTAGGAATTGGTTCAATAGACGCAATAAGTCATTATGCAGTTGAAGATGCTATTCTAAAAGTTTATGGTTCTGAAATGCTTGACTACGTTGCTGATGAGGGAGTTCAGATACATGGTGGAATGGGTTACTCTGCTGAAATGCCTGTAGATAGGGCGTATCGCGACTCAAGAATTAACCGTATTTTCGAAGGAACTAACGAAATTAATAGACTTCTTGTTGTGGAAGCAGCTACGAAGAAAGCTATGAAAGGCGAATATGATTTGTTTGGCCCTGCTGAAGAATTGTATAATAATATGGATAAAATCTCTGATGAAGCTAAATCAGGAGAATCATTCTTTGAAAAGCAGATGAGATATATAAAGAATATGAAGAAAGCAATAAAACTTGTAACTTTCAGTGCTTCTAAAACTTTTGGCAAATCATTTATGAGCGAGCAAGAAACTGTAAATAATATTTCCAATATGATTATGGAAACTTATATTGCAGAATCTCTTGCATTAAGAGTTCAGAAAAGAGAAACCTTAAAAGGAGAAGACAAAATTTATAGGGATATCGTAAGTGTTTTTGTATATGATGCTATGAATAAAATCGCAAAAAATGCAAAGGATGCTATTTATTCTCATGCTGATAATGACATTGCTCAGAAACTTGTAAGTGCAGTAAATATGCTTACAAATGTTGAAGGATTAAATGTTATGGTTGCAAGACGAAATATTGCTGCTAAAGTAATTGAAGATAACAAATATAGCTTCTAATAAAACTTAAGCATAAAAAAAGAGGCTGATTCTAATGAATCAGCCTCTTTTTTTTTAACAAAACCATCTATTTCTTTTCGTTCAATTCAGAAGAATCTTTCTTGTTTGTTTTCTTTTTGCCTGTCTTTAATACAATTTGTTCTTCCTCTTTATTATAATCAACAGAAATAACATCTCCTGTTCCAACATTAGATTTAATAATTTCTTCTGCAAGCGGATCTTCAAGATATTTTTGAATAGCTCTTTTTAAAGGTCTTGCACCGTAAGCAGCATCCCATCCTTTTTCAGCAATAAAATCCTTAGCTTCAGTCGATAAAACAACACTAAAGCCAATATCATTAATTCTTTTATAAAGCTTTTCAAGTTCAATATCAATAATTCTAAAAATATGTTCTTTCTGCAGAGAGTCGAAAATAACTACATCATCAACTCTATTTAGAAATTCAGGAGCAAATGTTTTTTTCAAAGCATTTTCAATTACACTTTGAGCATAACTATTACTTCCTTCCTGCTTCGCTTTAGTATTAAACCCAACACCTAACCCGAAATCTTTAAGCTGTCTAGATCCAATATTTGAAGTCATAATAATAATTGTATTCTTAAAATCAACACGCCTTCCAAGACTGTCGGTAAGTTGACCATCGTCTAATACTTGAAGCAGCAAATGAAAAACATCAGGATGAGCTTTTTCAATTTCATCAAGAAGTAGCACAGAGTAAGGTTTACGCCTAATTTTCTCAGTTAATTGACCGCCTTCTTCATAGCCAACATATCCGGGAGGAGCTCCAATCAATCTACTAACAGCAAATTTTTCCATATATTCACTCATATCAATTCTAACAAGAGCATCGTCAGAATCGAATAAATGCCTTGATAGAATTTTTGCAAGGTGAGTTTTACCAACACCTGTTGCACCAAGAAAAATAAACGATCCTATTGGTTTATTTGGGTCCTTTAATCCGGCGCGATTTCTTCTTATTGCTTTAACAACCTTTTTAATTGCATCGTCTTGGCCGATAACACTTTGAGCTAGCTCATCTTCCATTCCAATGAGTTTCTGACTTTCATTCATTGCAATACGTTGAACAGGAATTCCTGTCATCATTGCTACGACCTCAGATACATTGTTTTCACTAACCAATTCTCTGTGCAATTGAGATTCCTCTTCCCATAGCTTTTTCTCACGAGCAAGTTTTTCATTAAGTTCTCTTTCCTGATCACGGAATTTCGCAGCTAATTCATATTTTTGGCTCTTAATTGCTTTAGTTTTTTCATTGCGAACTTCATCTATTTTGCCTTCAACTTCAATTATATTTTTTGGAACCTTAATATTTGTAATATGCACCCGCGAACCAGCTTCGTCAAGTGCGTCAATGGCTTTATCAGGCAAACAACGATCACTTATATATCTGTTTGTTAGAGACACGCAAGCTTTTAAGGCTTCATCAGAATATGTAACTAAATGATGATCTTCGTATTTCTGTTTAATATTATTTAGAATTTCAATAGTTTCATCAACAGAAGTAGGATCTACCAATACTTTCTGGAACCTTCTTTCCAATGCACCATCTTTTTCAATATGCTGACGATACTCATCAAGAGTAGTAGCTCCAATACATTGCAAATCGCCCCTAGCCAAAGCAGGTTTAAACATATTTGACGCATCAAGTGAACCAGAAGCTCCACCAGCACCTACAATTGTATGAACTTCATCAATAAAAAGAATAACATCCTGATTTTTTTCAAGTTCATTTAAAAGAGCCTTCATTCTTTCCTCAAATTGCCCACGGTACTTTGTACCGGCTACAAGAGATGCAATATCAAGAGAAACTAGTCTTTTATTAAATAGGGCTCTAGATACTTTTCTTTGAACAATTCTTAATGCCAATCCTTCTGCAATAGCAGACTTGCCAACCCCGGGCTCTCCAATTAGAATTGGGTTATTCTTTTTTCTTCTAGATAATATCTGAGCAATACGTTCAAGTTCCTTTTCCCTACCAACAACAGGATCAAGGCGATTTTCTTCCGCAGCTTTGGTAAGATCTCTACCGAAATTATCTAATACAGGAGTTTTTGATTTATCAGATGCATATCTTTTACCAAATGAGCCTCCCATACCACCAGCTTCAGGATCCGCATCATCGTCATCGCCAGGAGATAACGCACTTTTAATATCAGGAGCAATATCAGTTGACTGTTCAGATTTCTGACCAGTAACTTCCTCTTTAAAACTGTTATAATCAATTCCTAATTGCGCTAAGGAACGAGTAATTAAATTATCATTATCTTTTAAGATAGAAAGCATAAGATGTTCGGTTCCAATTAAATCACTTCCAAAAAGCTTTGCTTCAAGATAAGTGATTTTTAGAACTCTTTCAGCCTGCTTAATTAAAGGTATGTTTTCAACATTTCTGTTACCTGTGCTTGCAGGTTTAACTCTTATAGTTTTTTCAACAGTTTCTTTAAGTCCGATAAGATCAACTCCAAGCCTGCCAAGAACAGTTATTGCTGTTCCTTCTCCAACTCTGACCATTCCCAGAAAAAGGTGCTCAATCCCAATATAATCATTCCCATTTCTAATAGCTTCTTCACGACTATAAGTTATAACATCTTTTACTTGGGGTGAAAATTTTGCTTCCATAGTATAATTAACAATATCAATAAATATTCAAAAGTATTTCAAAAATAAACACAATATTATTCAAACATATAAAATAATCCATAAATTATTAACAAAGATACGTTGAAATTGTTGACAAATAACTTAAATAACATCAAAAAAAACCAATAATAATAAGGAAAAAATGCGTATTTTCGTGCTTCTTTACAAAAAGTGAACCAAATTTTAATAAACTCTGAAAATCAATATGTCGGAAGAAAAAGTAATAAAGGTAAACATTGAAGATCAGATGAAATCGGCATACATCGATTATGCCATGTCAGTAATCGTATCTAGGGCTCTACCCGATGTTAGAGATGGTCTTAAGCCTGTGCACAGGCGTGTTTTATTTGGAATGCATGAGTTAGGTACCTTCAGCAATAAACCATATAAAAAGTCTGCAAGAATAGTAGGGGAGGTCCTAGGTAAATATCATCCTCATGGCGACACATCTGTTTATGATGCTATGGTTAGAATGGCGCAGGAATGGTCATTGCGCTATCCATTAATAGATGGCCAAGGTAACTTTGGTAGCATTGACGGTGACAGTCCTGCTGCTATGCGTTATACTGAAGCAAGACTCAGAAAAATAGCGGAAGAACTGCTAGTCGATATAGAAAAAGAAACGGTTGATTTTCAACTAAACTTTGATGATACTCTTGAAGAGCCTACGGTATTGCCTGCGAAAATTCCTAATCTATTAATTAATGGAACATCCGGAATTGCAGTGGGTATGGCTACAAATATGCCTCCTCACAATTTGGGGGAAGTTATTGATGGAACAATTGCTTATATCGATAATAACGATATTGAAATTGATGAGTTAATGAAGCATATCAAAGGGCCTGATTTCCCAACAGGTGGAATTATATATGGATATGAGGGAGTTAGGGAAGCTTATAAAACCGGTAGAGGAAGAATTGTAATGCGTGGAGAAGCCACCGTTGAGACTCTGGGAGGCAGAGAAACTATTATTGTTACATCAATTCCTTATCAGGTTAATAAATCAGAAATGATTAAAAAAACAGCAGATCTGGTAAATGATAAAAAAATTGAGGGTATAACAGACATTAGAGATGAGTCTGACCGAGATGGATTAAGAATAGTTTATGATTTAAGAAAAGATGCAATTCCTAATGTTGTTTTAAATCAGCTGTATCAATATACTGCATTGCAAACGGCATTTAACGTAAATAGTATTGCTCTTGTGAAGGGGCGCCCGGAAACGCTTAATCTTAAAGACTTAATTAAGTATTTTGTTGAGCATAGGCATGATGTTGTTGTAAAAAGAAGCCAATATGAATTAAAAGAAGCTGAAAAAAGACTGCATATTCTTGAAGGATTTCTTATTGCACTCGACAATCTTGATGCAATAATAAAGCTTATCAGAGCTTCAGAAACAACTGAAATTGCCAGAATTGGTTTGATGGAGAATTTCAATTTATCTGAAATTCAAGCAAGAGCTATTTTGGAAATGCGCCTTAGAGCTCTTACCGGAATGGAGAGAGAAAAAATTAAGGAAGAATATCAGGCTCTTCTTAAAAAGATTGAACGACTAAAACTGATTTTATCAGATTTTGGTATGAGAATGGAGATTATAAAAGAGGAGCTTTTAGAAATTAAGGATAAGTATAATGATAAAACCAGAACGGAGATTGAATATACTGCTAATGATTTCCGAATTGAAGATACAATTGCCGACGAAGATGTTGTAATTACTGTATCTCACATGGGTTACATCAAACGTACGCCTCTTAGCGAGTACAAACTTCAAAGCAGGGGAGGTCGTGGTTCGAAGGGAACTGCCACCCGTGATGATGATTTTGTTGAATATTTGTTCTCTGCCACTAATCACAACTACTTGCTATTCTTTACAGAAAAAGGTAAGTGTTTTTGGTTAAGAGTATTTGAACTTCCTGAAGGTGCAAAAGCAACAAAAGGAAGGGCTATTCAAAACCTTATTAATATACCATCTGACGATAAAGTAAAAGCGTTTATTAATCTCAAAGACCTCACAGATAAAGAGTATATAAATAATAATTTTATCATTCTTTGTACTAAAAAAGGTATAATTAAGAAAACTTCACTTGAGGCTTATTCAAGACCAAGAGCAAATGGAATAATTGCAATTAATATTCGCGAAAATGATGAACTATTAGATGCAAGGTTAACTAATGGGCAGAATGATATACTGCTTGCTAACAAAAGCGGTAAGGCAATCAGGTTTAATGAATCTGTTGTAAGACCCGTTGGCAGAAATGCTTCAGGAGTGAAGGGTATTACTTTGTCTGGAAGTAAAGATGAGGTGGTTGGAATGGTTTGTATTGACAATACGGAAAGTTCAATTCTTGTTGTTTCAGAAAAAGGTTATGGCAAAAAATCTCCTTTAGATGAATATAGAATTACTAACAGGGGAGGAAAAGGGATAAAGACTCTGAATGTAACTGAAAAAACAGGGCAACTAATTGCAATGGTTAATGTTGTTGAGTCTGAAGATCTTATGATAATCAATAAATCAGGCTTCACAATAAGGATGCAAGTGTCTGAATTAAGAAGTATAGGCAGGGCAACTCAAGGTGTTAGGCTTATTAATCTTAAGGGAGGTGATAAAATTGCTGCTGTGACAAAAGTTCAAGAAAAGAATGAAAATGGCAATGGAAGTAATGATGAGAACTATGAAAATCCTGATGTTGATGATAATACTGAAGCTGATGGCATTGAAAATGAATCTTAGGATTAATTTAAAATAACCTTTTTTGTTAAGTATTTTACATAATGCAAAATAAAATAAATATTACATTTGCAACTATAAACAACAGATTCTATAACCAAAAAAAATGAACCGAATGAAACGGATAGTATTCTTATTAGTAGCATCAGCAATGGTTATTCTATCATCATGCGACGCGCAAAAGAAAGAACTTAATGCAATAAACAATGAATTAAAACGTAAAAATGTACTTGTAGCAAAAGAAAGAATTGATGCCGCTGTTGAGGGCGAATTGGCTGCTAATCCAAAGGCGTGGATTACAAAAGCGAATGTTTATATGGACCTTTTCTTAGCAGAAGATCCTGAAGTTAAGAATTCTCACCAAGATCCACTAGGAGTTGCTAATGAGTCGTTAATGAAGGCAAAGGAGCTTGATATAACAAATCAAAATTTTCTTTCAATTCAGCAAAATGAATTAATGCTTACTCAAATGCTTCATGAAGCAGGGGCTTTAGCATTTAACGAAGGACGATTCCCTATTGCCAGTAATTATTTTCGTTCTTCTTACGATGTAAGTAAACGATTTGGTTCAATTGATACCTTAACACTGTTTTATGCAGCATATTCTGCAGAAAGAGGTATGATGTATCAGGAAGCAAAGCAGTATTTAAATGAATTGGTTGAGATTAATTATCGTGAAGTAAACGTTTATACATCATTAATTAATGTTTCAGCTGCTTTGGAAGAACATGATGAAGCAAAAAGATGGATTAAAGAAGCTAAAGGTGATGATCCTGAAAGTGTAGATATTGCAATTATTTTTGCAGCTGCAAACTATTACTTAAAAACAGGAGATACTGAAGGAGCTAAGTCTGCAATTAACGAGGCTATTGAAAGAGAACCGAATAATTCTAATTTGTATTTTGCTTTGGGTGCCAACTATGAAAGAATTTATGGAGATAACACACACTCTGATAAAGACAGGGAAGAAGCTTTTCAACAGGCTATTGATGCCTACAAGAAATCGTTAGAAATTGATCCTGAGCAATTCCAGGTTGTTTATTCTATCGGGGCACTTTATTTTAACAGAGGAATTGCAACTTTTGAAAAAGCACAACAAGTTTTAAGAGATTGTGAAGCTGCAAAAGATTGGCATTGCAATGAGTATAATGTTAAGGAAAAAGAATTTAAGGAAATGTGGCTTGCCGGTCAACCTTTCCTTGAAGAAGCTAAAGAATTATTAGATTATAATGATCCCAATTTTAAAGTTGTTATTAATTCATTAACTGAATTGTATGCTCGTACTAGCCAGAATGATAAATTACTGGAAATGATTGAATTAAAGAAGAGGTTAGGGTTTGATATACAAAATTAATGTGTTACAAATAGTTCTTTATTTATAAATTAAGAGCAGGATAGAGGCAATATTTATCCTGCTCTTATTTAGGAATCTCCATTTAACATAATAGTAATTATAGGACATTTTATTTATCTAT
>CAZRNU010000009.1:0-46393 GCA_964601515.1 uncultured Bacteroidales bacterium
CCATCATTTCCAAACGCTAAAAAAATAGCTGTATCTTTTTTTATCCATTCTTTTCCTCCGGAAAGTAAACTCCAAACTTCACTATCATTAATAATAGAATTTGTTTTTAGATATGAAACTTTGGGCTCCACTCCCATTACCTCGCTTACCGAATAACCGGTAACATCACTAAACCTTGGGTTAACGTATTCTATATTCAGGCTTTTATCGGCTATAAGTATCATACTTTGGCTTTGCTCAATTGCCCTAAAGAGCTTAAGAATAGTATTTATTTGTTCATTTACTTTCTCTTCAAGAGTTATAACCTGATAACTTTTGTGAATGGCTTCAAAAAGCTTTTGCTTTGCAATTGGCTTTAGTACATACTGATTAACTCCAATTTCAATACTTTCAATAAAATAATTTATATCACTATGAGCACTAGTAACAATAACCTGAACATTCTTGTCAGTTTTTTTAATTTCTCTTGTCATTTCAAGCCCACTCATTCCGGGCATTCTTATATCAGTAATAACTATTCCGGGCTTAAACTCCTTATATAGCTTTAACCCTTCAATCCCATTTGATGCAACAATAAGGTCAGGGATTATTCGGGACAACATCTCCACAATGCCTTCGCTTATATCCGGCTCATCTTCAACATACAAAACTTTTATGTTCTTAATTATAAAATGGTCTTTATTCATAAGCTATATCTTTATGTTTTGTCAACCTTTCTCATAATAACTATATACTTTTCACTATTTGGCAATTTTTCAAATGTAACGATAAATTCCGAATCCAACTCCTGCTGTATTAAACCCGTAATATTAGGAATATCTTTTTTATTGCCATGACTAAGTAAAAATTCTATCCAATTATTCCCATTATCTTTTGGTTTGTAAATATATTCCTTTTTCTCTTCTAGAAAGTCAAAAATATTATCATACTTATCATTAAACTGCTCCATTGACTCAAACCCAAAAAACTCAAGAAAAGCCTTATTAACAATGTTAAGATACTTGCTCTCGATCATAATAATAATATCGTCTCTAAGGTTGATAAGCGATTCTATGCACTGAATTTGCTCATTCACTTGTCTTTCAAGCTCAATTTTCTTTGCAGTTTCTGAAAGCAATTCAATTAGCTTTTGCATAACAACAGGCTTAACCACATAGCCGGTAATACCAATTTCTATTGATTTATGAAAGAAATCACTTTCTTCGTAGGCGGTTGTAACAATAATCGGAACCTTCTTCTTCACTTCCCTTATTTTTGCAGACATTTCAAGACCATTTAAAATTGGCATTTTTATATCTGTAATTACTATGTCCGGATTATTAATCATAAAAAGCTCATATCCTTGCTGTCCATTAACTGCTACGAAAAGCTTTTCAACTCTTCTTTGAAGTGCTTCTATTACTGCAACGCGTATATCTTCCTCATCTTCAACATAAAGCACACTTACCCCAAGTTTATTTTTATTCTTACCTACGCTCATAACACAAATTTTAATCGAACATATCTACATCAGGCAGTTGAATTATGAACTCAACTCCGTCAGGTTTATTTTCAAAATATAACTTCCCGCTCATATTGTTTTCTATAATATTCTTACCCATATACAATCCAAGTCCGGTGCCTCTTGAAATATGCTTTGTAGAAAAGTATGGGTCAAAAACTTTATCTCCAACTTCAGGCTTAATACTGCCACCATTATTAAAAATCCTCAGAAATGAATCATTATCAATAATTTCAAGAATAATTTTTACTTGTGGAATTTCAGGCTTAGATTCAATTAACGCCTCTCTTGCATTATTTAAAATATTAATTACAACCTGCATATATTCATTCGGATAACCATATGCTACGGGATCATCTTTAGATTTAAAATCAATAATTATACTCAACCCTTTGAAATTAGCCTCAACAAACTTAATTGCTTTTTCAACCGTTTCCTTAATAAAAAACTTCTGGGCTTTTCTTTCAGGCTTAAAAAAATTGCGGAAATCATCAATTGTTTCAGACATGTATGTAATAAGACTCATTACTTTGTCTATTTTCTGAATAAGATATTTCTCATCAATTTCACCATACTGATAAGCTTCGAGTAAGTTTTGAACTATTATTCCTATTGCATTTAGCGGCTGCCTCCATTGATGCGCAATATTACTGATCATTTCACCCATTGCAGCCTGACGGCTTTGTTGAATCAACAATATATCTTTTTCTCTATTCTTCTTTACTTCCTCTTCAACTTTACTTTTTAATGTTTTATTAAGT
The DNA here is from genome assembly GCA_964601515.1 of uncultured Bacteroidales bacterium. Classification (GTDB taxonomy): domain Bacteria; phylum Bacteroidota; class Bacteroidia; order Bacteroidales; family UBA7960; genus PWND01. The sequence continues at coordinate 2,263 of CAZRNU010000009.1, forward strand.
TCTTCAAGCTTTTTCTGGGTTCTTTTTATTAAAGAAATGTCGGAATCAACAATAATAAACTTTTCTAAATCTCCATCTCTATCAAATATTGGAGTAACTGTAGAATTCAATGTAATTTCATGGCCATCAACGTGAATTTGAGTTGATTCATAGCTTGTAGATATTTTACTAACAGCACACTTAGCTAATATCTCATTTATATTGGCTTTCTTACTAAGTTTTTGAATCGTTCTTTCTTCAGGTGGTATTTCCATATATTTACGTCCGAACATTTTCTCAAACCCATCATTAACCCACTCAAAAACTCCATTCCTATCTAAAATTATGACAGCGTTATCAGTGTGCTTAGCAACATATGACAACTTTTCAAGTTGATTATTAACAACAACTAATTGTTCAGATTGCGCCCTTATTTCTTCATGTTGAGTTTTAATTTCTTCATGTTGCTGCTGGCTTTCTGCAAGCAATTCAGCAACTTTACCCTTTGATTCAACTAAATTCTTAAGAGTTCTATGCCTTACAAATTCATATAAATAAACAAAAAATAATAATATCCAATAAGTAAAAATATACCTAATAAAAATCACTGGGTTTATCAAACCTTTTTCTGAACTGAATAAATAAAAACCAAGAGTTGTTAAAAAAAGAAGTACTGAGACAAAAAATGCCGGCTTTCGCCCAAGCAGGAAAAATGCCATTGGCACAAAAACATATTGCCAAAACAAGGCATTTTGAGGAGATTCAAACAAAAACAATAAGGCAATGGCAAGACACAGCATTAAAAGAGTTAAGGCATAGCCGGAGATTTCAAATTTTGATGTATTTAGGCTGAAAAAAATTATAAAAACAATTGATGCAACAGCAAAAACCGAAAGAACAGCGCTATAGTAGTAGTTTTCATTAACCAATCCTAACGCTGCAAATATCAGTAAAGAAATCAGGCCAACATACGAAAAAGACATTATAAGAAATACCTTGCGAGACTTTTCAGAGAAAAACGGCTCTGAAGGGTCTATTAAAAATATCTTACTTAACTTTTGTTTTATTTTCCCCATAAATAAATTATAACTGACAAGAAGTTTATTTTGAATTACTATAGAAGAATATAAAATCTAGCACCTTTATCAGTATTAATTGCTGTAAGATTTCCATCCATATTTTTCTCAATAATAATTTTAGACATATATAAGCCCAACCCACTTCCACCAGTAGCCTCCTTTGTAGTAAAATAAGGTTGGAAAATACTTCCTATTTCTGAGGCCTTTATACCTCCTGCATTATCTTCAATCATTAATAGAGATTTATTGTTTTTCTTTAATAACCGGATTTGAATCCAAGGATTTTCTATTTGATTCTCCACCAAAGCCTCCTTGCTATTATTCAAAATATTCAAAACTACTTGTGAATATTCATTTGAATAACCATTGGCAAAAACCTCGTCTTCCATTTGTACACTCAAATTTATACCTTGCTTTTTCAAGGTTTCCTCCGCAAATTCAAGTGTTCTTTTAACTGCAACTTTAACTTCAAAAAATTCTTTTGTTTTATTTGGCTTAAAGAAATATCTGAAATCGTCAATAGTTTGATCCATATATTTAATTAACGACATTGACTTTTCAACCTTGTCTTTTAAGTACTCCTGATTTACCTCCCCAAATTTATATGCTTCTTCAATATTTTGAACAATAATTCCTAAGGAATTAAGAGGCTGCCTCCACTGGTGAGCGATATTATTAATCATTTCTCCCATTACAGCCTGTTTGTTTTGTTGCGCTAGCATTATGTCTTTTTTTCTGTTTTCTTCAACTTCTTTACCTACTCTATCTTCCAATTCTCTGTTGAGTGACTCAGCAAATTTATAGTATCTTTCTTTTTCCTTTTTTGCTAATAAAGCGAGAACAACAAATACTATTGCAATAAAAACTGCAATTATCAGTAATATTATATAAATCCGGTTTCTTCTGAGTTGACTATTTTGTAATTCTTTCTCTCTGGTTAGAATTTCAATTTCTGCAATTTTCTTTTCATCCTCAAACTTGGCTTGAATTTCACTAATTTTCTTTCTGCTTTCCTCAGCCGTCATATCTTTATAAAATTCGAAATACTTCTGGTGATAAAATAAAGCATTTTCAAAATCATTTTTTAATGTCATTAATTCTGAAAGATTTTTGTAGTTTTCCATTTCAAGATCTTTCATACTTAGCTCTACACAAATTTCTAGTGATTTTTGATATGCCTCATGTGCTTTATCAAACAAATTTTGATTTTGATAATTGTTAGCCATGCCATTATATAAATATGCAATACCCCATTTATCACCTATGTTCTGCTTAATTTCTAATGATAGCATATAATAACTTCCTGCTTTCGTATAATTACCCATCATACTATGGAGCATGGCAATATTTGCATATACAGCTGATAATAATCTATTCTGATCATTGTCTTTTGCATAAATTGCGGCTTGATCAAAATAATCCAATGCTTTTTTATAGTCACCCTCTCTGCCATAAATAATTGCAACATTATTTAATAATTGTGCAATTGTATGTCCTTGACTTGAAAGCTTCCTCATTTCAATTGCTTTCATATAATATTCTAAGGCTTTTTCCCTCTCATCCTGCTTATCATAAAACACACCAAGATCATTATAAGAATTTGATAATCCCAAAGTATCTCTTAGAATTGTAAAAATATCTAAAGCTTCTGAGGTATATTCAAGTGCAACTGCAAATTCTCCTCTGATATAGTTTATTACCCCTCTCATTCTTATTGAAGATGCCAACCCAATGGAATCTCCAATCTGCCTTCTTGTTTCAACAGCTAACCCGAAATTTTTATCTGCTTCGTTTAATAAACTTTTCTCATATTGATACATAGCATACCGATGATATGCATTCCCTAGTTGCTTATGTAATTCTTTCTCAGTGGCTAATGTAATTGCTTCAGCTATATATTCTTCAGCTTGTTCAGAGTTTTGAACATATAATTCAGAAAACAATGATATTAATGCTTCTATCCTTTGGGTATCATCCAATCTGTTCTGAGCTAAAACTAACTTCAAACTATCAGTCTTTAATTCATTCGCAATTACGTTACTAACCGAAAAAACAAAAACATTTGATAATAAAAATATCAATTTAAAATTACTCACCAAACTTGTTAATATTGTCTTTTTTCCTATCAGTACATACATATAAATGACAAAAATTGAATTTAATTAGAGAATATCTTTTAATATCAAGCATTTTAAGAAGAATTCCATTCTAAAAATAATCAAAATATGTAAGTTGACAATATTTTATTTTTGACTTTTTTTAAGATTTATCATTTCATAGTTTCACTGAACTGCATATTTTGATTAGATTTGTGCTTTATATTTAACATTTCATGAAACAAACAGACAGATTAAAAACTGATAGATTTTTTTTGTTTTTTACAACAATACTTCTCGGCCTCATTATAAATTTGCCATCTTACTGCAAATCAAACAATAACAACTCCTTAGGCTCTATTGAAGGAAATCTTATCATTAAAAACTATCATCCTAGTCAGTATAGAGGAGAAAGTCAGAACTGGGCTATTGCTCAAGATTTCAGAGGCATAATTTATGTCGCTAATCTTAACGGAGTATTTGAATTTGATGGGGTTAACTGGAGACTTATTAAACTTCCCGGAGATGCTTATGCAACATCAATTGGCATTGGAAAGGATAGTATTTTGTATGTTGGAAGCCATTCATTGTTTGGATATATTGGTTCAGACAACAAAGGAAGGTCGCAGTTTTATTCTTTGATGGATAAGTTTCCGGAAAATGAAAGATCTTTCTCTTTTATATGGGAGTTTTTCCCCACAAGCCACGGCTTATATTTTTACACTTATGAAAAACTATTCAGATATTATAATGACACAATAACACATATCGATATTCCTTTTAGCAGCAGATGTTTCACATCAGAAGATAAAATGTATGTTTTTGATCAAACCAAAAACATTTTAAATATATTTTCCGCTAATGAGAGTAAAGAAGAAATAAATTTCAACCGGATAAATGAGGGGAGAAAACATTTTATTATTGGAGCATTTCCATATAGTAATAATGAGATTATGTTTTTATGTCTCAATAATGGCTTCATAGTAATGCCAAAAGACTTCAATAGCATTAGTTCTTCAAGCATAAAGACATATTACAAGCCGGAAATTTTTTCTTTCATTGGGAAAAGCGAAGCTAGTTGTGTAATTCAACTTAGAAGTGGAGATTATGCAGTTGGCACTATTCAATCAGGGTTAATATTGCTTGATAAGAAAGCTAATATTATAAAAATAATAAATAAGGATGGCGGCTTATTAAGTGAGTCTATTAATTTCATAAAAGAGGACAGATGCGGCAACTTATGGCTAGCACTTGAAAATGGCATTACAACAATAAGCACAGGAATACCAATTACTTACTTTGATAATAAAAATCATTATGCTGGCAATGCGCTTGATGTAATCAAATTTAAAGGTAAGATATTTATGGCCACCTGGCAAGGCATTTATTACCTTGACAAAATCAGAACAGGTCTTTATACTGAAAGCATTTTAAAAAAGAGTGTTAATAATTTTGGTAGAGGTTGGAAGTTTCATATTATAAAAAACTCTGAAAATATAGAAAAACATTTGCTATGTGCATCAAGCTACGGCATTTTTTCTATTACAGAAGCCAATTCTAAGCAAATAGCCCAAGGAAACTTCTATACAGTTATTCAATCTGAAAAGAACAAAGACCTTGTTTTAGGGCTAGGTTTTGGAGGACTTACACTTATTAAGTATGATGAAAAAACTGACAAATTCGCCACTGTGTATAAAATTCCCGAACTAGAAGATTTTGAAATATATCATGTTGAAGAAGGAGAAAACTTAACTTTTTGGCTTGCTCATAGAGATATAGGCATATCTTCTATTTCTTTTTACGAAAATAGTGATAACACTCCTGAAAATGCTAAAAAAATTAATAATGCAAATTATTCATACATAATTAATCATTATAATAATAACAACGGATTGCCTAACAGCTCAATGATTGACCCTTTTATCTTAAATAATGAGGTTTTTTTCAAAACTAACATGGGCATTTATAAGTTTGTTGGCAATAATTCAAGCAATAATAAATCTAGATTCATTTCGATTAACTATCTCCATAAATTATTTTTTAGAGATGTTGCTTCTTTAAGCATTATAAAAACAGACACGAAAAAGAATATATGGCTGCAAGTAATGTTAAATAAAACTCGAGAAAGAGCATTAGTTCATTTGAAATTCAACGAGTATCAAGGAATGTACAAGTTTTATCAGATGCATTTCAAGAACATAAAACACACTAATATTAATCAATTTTTAATTGACAACTTGAATAATTCGGTCTGGATTGCCAGTGACGACGCATTGATTAAATTCGATTTAAAAGAAGGCCTGCCAAAAGTACCGGAATGCAAAACTCTTATTAGAAAAATTATAATTAACAATAGTGAAATTTTTTATGGTGGAGGAATTATTAAAAACAATTCTAAATCATCAAATTATAATGGGTTGTTTGACGAAAATGGAATTTCATCATTTCCTTACAATAAAAGGAATTTGTCTTTTGACTTTGCTGCACCGCTATATCACGACAATGAAGAGATTGTTTATTCAACTTATTTAGAAAATTTTGATCTCGAATGGTCGCCTTACAACAAAAACAAAACTATATCTTATCCTAATTTGACATTCGGGAAATACACATTCTATGTAAAAGCAAGAGACCTTTTTGGGAATGAGACAAATGAATCTTCATTTTCGTTTTATATAGAACGACCTTGGTACAGAACACATTTTATGTATGTAGTATATGTGTTTATTCTAGGCGTTATTGTATTTTTCGCTGCAAGGTTAACTAATCAAAGACTATTTAATTCAAAAACAAAACTTGAAAAACTAGTTAAAGAAAGAACAGCTGAACTTGCTAGACAAAGGCAGCAGCTTGAAATTGAAAAAGAGAAATCTGATAAGCTTTTAAGAAATATTTTACCAATAAAAGTAGCGCAAGAGTTAAAAACAAGCGGAACTGTTAAAGCCCAGTATTACGATGTTGTTACTGTAGTTTTTATGGATTTTAAAGGTTTTTCTAAAATTGCACAGTATATAAATCCATTTGGATTAATATCAGAACTCGACAAAACTTTTGGACATTTTGATGACATTTGCGTAAAATATAACATTGAAAAGATAAAAACAATTGGTGATGCGTATTTATGCGCTGCAGGAATACCTATTCCAAGCCTTGACAATCCATTTTCTGCAATTTTCGCTTCATTTGAAGTATTGGCTTATCTGAGAAAAGCAGAAAAAGACCAATGGTTAAGTGAATTGAGAATTGGTATTCATACAGGGGAATTAATTGCCGGGGTAATCGGGAAAAATAAATTTGCATATGATATTTGGGGGGAAACAGTTAATACCGCTGCTAGAATGGAAGCTTCAGGCGCACCAATGAGAATTAATATTTCCGGAGAAACATATGAACATATTAAAGATTACATTGAATGTACGTATAGAGGCAAACTTCCTGCTAAACATAAAGATGAATACGACATGTATTTTGTTAACCGGATTAAAAAAGAATATTCAGAAGATGAAAACGGGACTGTGCCAAATCAAAAGTTTTTAGATGAACTGAAAAGAAAATTTCAAGGAAATTAAAAACAATTAAAAAAAGTTGAATTTTGGAATAATAAATTATTTATCTTTAACATCGATTATCAACATTAATCATTTATAAGCAATATATATTACTTATGGACTATCAGAAAGCAAAGGAGTTCGTTCTGCCAAAGCTGGAAAAGGAATTAAAACCAAGTCTTTATTATCACAATTATCAGCATACTCTTGATGTATGCAAATCTATTGAGGCATTAGCTGAATATGAGGGCATTAACGGAGATGATTTGATAATTTTAAGAACTGCTGCTGTATATCATGATACAGGTTTTATTTGGCAGTATGACAATAATGAGCCAATTGCATGTGAATTTGCAAAAGAAACTTTACCGTCTTTTGGATACACTAAAGAACAAATTGATAGAGTTTGTGATTTAATTTTAGCAACACAAATACCTCAAAACCCTCAAAGTAAAATGAGTGAGATATTATGTGATGCAGACCTTGATTATATAGGAAGAGATGATTTCTTTATCACAGCTCTTAGGTTGCACAGAGAATGGAGTGAAAACAGTACAAGTAAAATTACATTCAAAGACTGGTACTTAAAACAATTACAATTTGTTCAGAAGCATGAATATTGGACAGAAGCTGCTAGAAAATCAAGGGGAGACAAAAAAACACACAATTTATCACAAATTAAAGAACTACTAAATTTACTTGAAGCAACAGTTGGTCAAAAAAAATAGTTAGTTTAAATATTTTTTTTATAACTTTACTGACATTATTTACGTATAAAATCATAAAACTTAATATTCTGCAAGATGGAATCGGAAAACAACAATGTAATTCTTGTCGCATCAGACTTTACTCCCATTGGGGAATATGCTGTTGATAACGCTATCGCAATGGCCAAACTTATAAATTACAAGATTTGTGTATTGCACGTTATCAACCAAGCTACTAAAGCCGCTCTGAAAAAAGAGAATAAAAGTCTAGAGTTTATTTATGATAAACTTAAGGAGATAAGCAACGATATTAAACAAAAGCATGGGATTGATTGCGACTACGTTGCAAAAGAAGGTAGTATTTTCTCAGCTATTGCTGAAGTAGCGGATACAATTGGTGCTGCATACTTGTTCATTGGAACACATGGAAAAAAAGGAATTCAAATGCTTCTTGGCAGCTTTGCCCTTAAAGTTGTTAAAAGCAGCCCTGTTCCTATTTTTGTGCTTCAAAAAATGGCAGAAGGAATTAAGTATAAGGATGTTGTTTTCCCACTAGATATTGCAATGGGTTCAAAACAAAAAGTAAAATGGGCGATAACTCTGCACAAGCAGTTCCAATCAACCTTTCATATCTTTTGCTTAAATCCTGGAGATGCATATATGCGCAATAGACTTAGAGCAGACCTTAATCAGGTTAAAAGAATTATGGAAAAACATAACATTCCTCATACTGAAACTTTCCATAATCACAAAGGCCCGGCGTTTTCTAAACAAGTTGTTAATTTTGCAAAGGAAAAAAATGCAGACTTTATTATGATTTCAACAGACCCTGACAAAATCTCCTGGAGTCTATGGGGTTCCGACGATGAAAGAATTATTTACAACCAAGAAAGAATCCCTGTTATGTGTATCAATGCTCAGGATCTTAAAGTTATTATCGGAGGATTATAAAATATATTTTATTCAAAAAAAGCCGGGTATTCCCGGCTTTTTTTTTTGCTAATTTTACAAAAAGTTTATTCTTATGGATAAGAACCAAATACACGAAAAGATAAATAAATTAAGACAGGAAATCAATTTTCACAATTATAATTATTACACTTTAGATAATCCGCTTATTCCAGATTATGAGTTCGATATGTTGCTAAAAGACCTTGAAAAACTTGAAATGGAAAATCCAGAATTTTCTGACCCAAATAGTCCTACTCAAAAAGTTGGTGGTGAAATAACAAAAAATTTCGAGACTTCTAAGCATAAATACCCAATGATGTCGTTAGGCAATACTTATAGTCGTGAGGAATTGTCTGAATTTGACAACAGAATTAAGAAAAATATTGGCGAAAACTTTAATTATACTTGTGAGCTTAAATTTGACGGAGCTGCAATTGGTATTTCATATACTAATGGTAAATTTATAAAAGCAGTAACAAGAGGAGATGGAATACAAGGTGATGTAGTAACCGCAAATGTAAAGACAATCAAAAGTTTACCTCTTATAATTGAAGATGAAAATATTCCACAAGAATTTGAAGTAAGAGGTGAAATCATTCTTTCACATAAGTCATTTAATAAAATAAATAAAGAAAGAAAAGAAAATGGAGAAGCTTTATTTGCCAACCCAAGAAATGCAGCCTCCGGAAGCTTAAAATTACAAAACTCATCTCTTGCAGCCAAACGAAACTTAGATTGCTTTATTTATGCATTACACTCTGAAGAATTAAAATTTAAAGGTCATTTTGAAAGCCTTATGCAAGCGAAAAAATGGAGATTTAAAGTTTCTGAACACACAAAACTTTGCAATAATATTGATGAAGTCTTTGAATTTATTGAATATTGGAATAAAAACAGATATGAGCTTCCATTTGATATAGATGGCATAGTGATAAAAGTTGATGAATATGAGTTTCAAGAAAACTTGGGATTTACTGCAAAATTTCCAAGATGGGCAATATCATACAAATTTCAAGCTGAGAGGGGAAAAACGATTCTTGAAGATGTTTTGTTTCAAGTAGGACGCACAGGCGCAATTACTCCGGTTGCAGTTTTATCTCCTGTACAAATAGCAGGAACTATTGTGAAAAGGGCATCATTGTATAATTCCGACAAAATTAAAGAACTCGATCTACACTACGGAGATTATGTTTTTATTGAAAAAGGAGGTGAAATAATCCCAAAAATTGTTGATGTAGATATTACCAGTCGCCACCCTGCTGCATATAAAATTAAGTATATAGATTATTGCCCTGAATGTAAAACTAAGCTAATCAGAAACGAAGGAGAAGCCATACATTATTGCCCAAACTCAAAAACATGCCCCCCGCAAGTACAAGGTAGAATTGAGCATTTCATCAGTCGAAAAGCAATGAACATTGAAACCTTGGGAGAAGGGAGGATTGAAGTTCTTATTAATAACAAACTTATTAAAGACATTGCCGACCTTTATGATCTGAAATACGAACAGATGTTTGGTCTTGAAAAAACAGTAGTAGATGAAGAAACAGGCAAAACTAAATCAATTAGCTTCAGAGAAAAAACAGTATCAAACATTCTAACTGCTATAGAATCATCTAAATCAGTTCCATACGAAAGAGTTCTATTTGCACTTGGGATAAGACATCTTGGTGAAACTGTTGCGAAAAAACTATCTAAACATTTCAAAAGTATAAATGACTTAAAGAATGCTTCCTTCGAGGAATTAGTAGGTATTCATGAAATAGGTGAAAGAATTGCCCAAAGCATAATTGACTATTTTAAGAATGATGAAAACCAACATTTGATTAAAAGACTTGAACAAGCTGGCATTCAACTAAAAGCAACTGAAGAATCCGTTGAGCTAAAGGGAAGCGCTTTAAATGATCTTAGCTTTGTTGTTTCAGGTGTTTTCTCAAAATATTCAAGAGATGAAATCAAACAAATTATTGAAAACAATGGAGGCAAGAATGTTTCTTCCATATCTGCCAAAACTAGCTATATAGTTGCAGGGGAAAACATGGGTCCTCAAAAAAGGCAAAAAGCTGAAGAACTTGAAATCCCAATGATTTCCGAAGAAGACCTAGAGAATATGATAAACGGGAATCCTAGCTAATAATTAATCCATCGTGCATAGTAAGTGTGCGGTCAGCCATTTTTGCCAATAAAGAATTATGTGTTACTATCACAAATGTCTGATTAAGTTTCTCTCTTAATGAGAAAAATAAATTATGCAGTTCTTCTGCTGATTTAGAGTCAAGATTACCACTTGGTTCATCGGCGAGCACAACAGCCGGCTCATTCACTAGCGCCCTTGCAACTGCCACTCTCTGTTGCTCTCCCCCACTTAATTCAGAAGGCTTATGACTAAGTCTTTCACTTAAACCTAATAATTCGAGCAATTCAATTGATTTGTTCCTTGCTTTTGATGTAGGAATCTTGGCAATTAGCGCTGGCATCATAACATTTTCAATTGCAGTAAACTCCGGCAACAAATGATGAAATTGAAACACAAAACCAATGTTAGCATTTCTAAATGCCGACAGTTGCTTGTCATTCAATGTACTAACTTCAGTATCTTTTATAATAATCTTCCCTTTATCAGCCCTATCTAAGGTTCCAATGATTTGCAGCAACGTGGTTTTGCCGGCGCCTGAAGCTCCAACCACAGAAACTATTTCTCCTTTATTAATATTCAAATCTATTCCTTTTAGCACTTTTAATGTACCAAATGCCTTTTGTATTCCTTCTGCTTGTATCATTTTGAATTCGTTCTAATTTTTTGCAACTTTGTAAAATTAATGCTATTTATGATATTATGAATAGTATCTGACAATTTTTAGAAATGTAATACTGCATATATAAATCAGAGTTTAATAAAAATCCAGACCTTATGTATTTGCGAATCACAATAGTTTTTATTGTATCGATTGTAGTAATATTACTACTTTTCTTATTGTTTTCAGAAATCACATCATATAGACCAAAAAAAATTGAAACTTTATTCAAGGCAGAAAGGAGCACCATACTCCCTGATACTGCAGAGTATTCAATTTTTACTTGGAATATTGGATATGCCGGACTTGGAAATGACATGTCCTTTTTTTATGATGGTGGAAATAAGATGAGAACAAGCTTTGAACGTACAATAATCAACCATGACAAAATTTTAAAATTCATTTCCGACAACAGTTATACTGATTTTTTCCTCCTTCAAGAGGTTGATACAAAATCAAAACGCTCCTATTATATCAACATCTTAGACAGTATTAAAAAAATATCTCCAAATGCCCAGCATTCTTTTGGGTATAATTACAAAGTAAAACATGTGCCTATACCAATATTAACCCCAATGGGAACAGTAAATTCAGGGATATTGACTATAAGCCATGCAATACCCTTATCATCAGAGCGACATAGTTATGTTGGCAATTATCCTTGGCCTAACAGACTTTTCAATCTCAAAAGATGTTTTGTTATCAATAGATATCAAATTTCAAATGGAAAAGAGCTTGTTATAATCAACACTCATAATTCAGCATTTGACGATGGCAACTTGAGAGATTTGCAAATGCAACACCTTAAAGAAATAATGATAAATGAATATATACATGGCAATTTTGTAATTGCAGGAGGCGATTGGAATCAGTGCCCACCGGAGTTTAGTCATAATTTTAATTTTAATTTATTTGACTCTTTAGATAATAAAATAATTTCTTCAGATTTTCTTCCTGATTGGAATTGGGCTTTTGATAATACTATACCAACAAACCGCAGAATCACAACTCCGTATGATGCCGGCTCAACAATGACTACTGTTATAGATTTCTTTGTTTTTTCTCCAAATATTAAGATTACTCGAGTTGAAGGTATGCATTTAGATTTTGAATATTCAGATCATAATCCTGTAAAAGCTACTTTTCGACTTGGGGGAGAACAATAAATAAACTAATTTTGTAATCATCATTACATTGTTTATTTTATTTTCTTAGAATGCGCTTTTTCATTATTACTGCATTTTTTTGCATTTTAGCACAGTCACAATTTTTTTCAGTTTTTTCGCAAACAGCAAATGATTATTATTCTAAAGGAGTGGTTGAAATGTCCTCGAATAAGTACAACGATGCTGTTAAATCATTTACAGAAGCGATAAAAATTGTGCCTCATTTTTATGAAGCTCTATACGAAAGAGGTCGCTGTTATTATAATCTTCAAAGATATTCTGATGCAATTAAAGATTTTAGTGAAGCTTTGAAATACAATCCTGACTTCCCTGATTCTCACTATTACAGGGCATTATCATATACATCCTCCGGAAATTTATCAGATGCTCTGAATGATTATAATGCGCTATTAGAAATGGATCCTGATAATATACAAGGATATTTGAAGCGCTCCGAAGTACATATTCAAAACACAAAACTGGAAAAAGCTATATCCGACCTTACATCTGCGATAAATCTCGGGCATAAAAACCCAAATGTTTTTTATGTAAGAGGAGAATTATATCAGAGACTTGGTGAAAATGCAAAAGCTATATCAGACTTTTCTCAAGCAATATTATTAGACCCCAATCATGCAAATTTAAGATATAGCATTGCCGTGCTTTATCAAGAAGAAAAAGAATTTGAGCTAGCTGATGAAAATTTTACGGCTGCCTTAGACTTAGGGATAAAAAATGCTGACATATATTCTAGAAGAGCTTATTGTAAAATGCAAACAGATAAGTTTATGGAAGCTGTTGGTGACTATACTGTATTAATAAATAACTACAGACAAAGGAATGAAGAAAGATACTTTCAGCGTGCTATTGCATACTTTTCAGCTAAAGAATGGGATGCTGCGGTAAAAGATTTCACAAGGGTTATTTCCAATAACATGAATAATCAGGAGGCATACATATACAGAGCCGAAGCCTTCACACATCTAGGGAAAGAAGCTCAAGCTATGAGCGATTATAGATTTATAATAAGGTTAAACCCAAAAAATGGGATGGTTTACGAAAGAAGAGGTATAATGTATCTTGAAGCAGGAAGAACTAAAGATGCGCTTGAGGATTTAGAGCAAGCTATAAAGCTACAACCAACTGCAAATGCGTATTTTTACAGAGCAGCAATAAAAGATATACAGGGCAACAAAAAAGGAGCCTGTGATGATTTGCAAAAAGCTATGCAACTAGGTCATGAAAAGGCAGAAGAAAGATATAAATCATACTGCAATTAATAATAAAACCAAATAGTTCGGTAATCTCTGATATTCTCCCCTCTTGCTGCCAGCTCTTCAAGATAATCATAAATAGGGACATCTACATAATTGTATGGAGGCGTTGGATGAATGTTTTTTTCCCAAGGGTGAAACTCATATACTCTTGAGCCATTTGGCAAAATCATTACAAGCCTATGATCTTGCCACGACTGCAAATGATTTTTCCCTAGCTTAGGAACATTGAATACCGGCTCATCTGTTCTGTCTAAACCAGGCAATAATCTAGCTTCTTCTTTTCTTTCCTGAAGAATTCTGGCAATTGGAACCATATATCTTTTTGTTTCATCCTTACCTTTCATGTTGAAGGTATAATATGGGTCGATACCTATTGACTTAAGGTCTAGTCTTAATTTCACAGATTCAAACCTCCTTGAATTCTCTACAGTGAACACTTCCTGATTATAAACCATCATTCCGGCTTTCCTAATCTTCTTTATTGTCTCAAGAGCATCAGGAGTAATCTCATAAGAATGTTCAAAATGAGTTATAATACTAATTTGTCTTCTGCCAAATTCCACATATGATGACAAAATATCAATCAGTTCGTCAGTCCATCGTTGAGGTAAAACAACCGGAGTTCGTGTACCTATTCTAATTCTATAAACTTGTTTTTTAGATGCTATTTTATCGAGTATTATTTTTAGTGTTTTGTTATTCATTATTAAAGGATCGCCTCCTGTAATTAGCACATCTCCCACCGCAGTGTTATCATCAAACCAAGAAAGGGCCTTTTCAATTTGTTTTTCATTTGCCATTGCTTTTGGATCTAATACTTCATCAATTTCCCAGTTTCTTTGGCAATAAACACATATCTGAGCACAAGTATTAAAAGGCTTAAATATGCTAATTCCGGGATATCTTCTTGTTACAAGTTCTACAGGAGAAGTATCATGTTCTCCCATAAAGTCAAATTGCAAGCAACGATTTTCTTTGTTCTCAACGAAAGTTTCGACATATTCAGGAGGAGGAATAACTTGAGCCCTAACAGCATGATCATATCCAATGTTTAGTTTATTATCCATTAAGCTTAAATAATATGGCGTAATTCCAAAAGGAATCTTGTTTTGAATTGCCAGCTTAATTGCTTTCTTTTGTTCATCTGTTAGTTCTATTAACTCAATTAATGGTGCTGCATCTTTGATTACATTCTTAAGATGCCATTTATAATCGTTCCAATCATTTGCCGTGGCATTAAAATATTTTAAAATTCTTTTCACATTTGCCTTTCTCCAACCAACAACTTCCTCTTCCAATCCACTTGGATATTTTCGCAAATATTTCTGCATATTAGATGATAGCTCGTTAAGTATTTCTGTTCTAGCCTCCGCGGCGGCGTGACCTTGAAGCTGCAAGAAATCCGGAATACCCTTTTTGGCTTGCTTACTTTCAAAGTAAATATTCGACTTACCATCTATTCCCCTAAACAAATTAATAAACTCCATCAAAAAACCGGGAGACACTTGATGAGAAACTTCCTCTATTTCACCTTTTGACAATTTAAATAGAAAATCTAAAGCCGAAATACCTGTTCTAAACTCATTGATTGGCCCAATAATACTTTTTAAAACTCTTATTGCTTCTCTTACGGTAGATTTTTCAAGAATATGTAGGTCATTATCAATTTCAAAAATTCGCTTTTCAGATTCACTTAAATAGTCATATAGTCTATTTCTTGCTTCTTCAAGATCTCTTGAGTTATTGAGTATGTTATAAATTGAAATATTAGCCTCCCACAATCTGGAAACATAGGCTTCTATATTTACTTCAAATCTTGGCTTTACAACATCAACTGCATCCGTGAATACGTCATCTATTATTCGAGTTTGCAGAAGAGTTCTTTGGACTTTTTTCTGATGCTTAAGTTGTGTAGTTTTTTTTGACTTTTCTTTTTCCTTCATAATTAAAAAATTAAAATTAGAAGCAAGATAAACAAAAAAGTCTGAAATACCAAATATAGAAACAGAACCCTATCTAAACAATAATCTGGAAACTATTTTACGCCATAGAATCTCATTCCATAAGCACCGACAAGCAATACAATTGCGGATAAAATTGTTGCAGGAATAAAGGCTATTTTCAACAATCCTGAATCAGTATATACAAAACCAAAAATAAACATCACGGCAATTACTAGAGTTCCTGACAATATACTATAGAATGCCACATATTTATATTTAAATGCATCCCTTTTAAGCAGAGCAAACAAACATACAGGTGCAAAAATTATATTTAGAGTAATCCCTGCAATAAAAAGTTCAACAATATCAGCAAAATACAAAGCAATTCCCAAAGACGCAGCACCAAATACAACAACAGCTATTCTAATTCTTTTGAATTGTATTGGTTTAGATGCTGATGAATTCTTCCAAGAAGTAAAATCTCTAATCGCAGTAATAGCAACAATATTCAAGAAGCTATCTGCAGATGACATTAAAGCAGCTAATAAACCAATAATAGAAAATCCAAGTAAAAATTGCCCTGTATTTCTCTCCAGAAAAATGTGCATAGCATCATTAGAATCTATATCCGCATCAAGGTTTAACCTAACAGCCATTCCTACCAATGGAAATAATAAATAAAAAGGGAGCATTGAAATTCCGCTAATAATTGCAGTCTTTTTTGCAATTTTCTCACTTCCGGCTGCCAATATTCTTTGCCAAATATCCATTCGAGTGAGAACAGAAGGGCTCAGCAACAAAGGCAGTGCAATTAAAAAGAGCCAGCCTTCATGACTACCATTAAGAAATGTATGAGGTAACCTATTTAATTCTGTTAATCCATCTGTGTCTATCCAAATTCCCGGAATAAAAACGAAAACGATCATAAAACATATTACAGAAAACTGTATTATATCAGTAATAATGACACCTGATAATCCGGCTAATGCTGTATATAAAATTACAATTAGGAAAGATATCCCAGCTGCATACACATAGCCAACATCAAACGCATAGCTCAAAAGCGTTGCCATTCCAACAAATTGAGCAGCTGTAAGAAAGAAGAAAATAACTATATTAATACCACTAATCAAGCCGGAAAATACCTTTGGAAAAGCATTTACTTCATTTTTATCAATAAATGAGCGATTTAAAAACTCTGCAAAAGAATAAATGTTTCGTTCCTCTCCTATTCGCCTAATTTTAGCGGCAAAGAAGTAAAGTAAAAAAAAGCCTAAAACATAAGCTAGGCCAACTGCAACAGCAGCAAAGCCTGAAGTAAATCCCATTGCTATTAAGCCCATGCAAACTCCACCTCCTACAAAAGTTGCAAGAGTTGTAAAAACTAAAGCGAAAGTTGATGTTTTGCGATTATTGATAAGATAACCATCAATATCGGTATATTTAACATGTTTGAGAGTAAAATAAATAAGAATTCCAAGATAAACAATAATCCAGAATACAAACCAATTCATTTCGGAAAGTTAATTTGAAATTTAATAAAAGTCGACCACACTAAGCTTTTGATACTTAATTAAATATTCTAGGTGTTTTTGGAGTAACTCTTGTCTTGTTAAAACCTTCAAAAGTAGCTGAAATCATAATTTCGTGAGAGCCACCGCTGTAGCCTCTGATTGGGCCAACGGCATAATCATACGCATATCCAACTTTTATCTCAGGCGTTATACAATATCCTAACATAGCAACGACCGCATCTCCAAGTCTGTATGAAACTCCACCCCACAGCATATTATCATAAAATGCCAAAACACTGACATCGAATTGAGTGATATACCAACTACTTTTAAAAAGCAAATATGGCTCAATGTCAACCTTATCCATAACATCTTCAAATTTATATTTGCCATATAAATAATAATGTCTTGGAGCATAATCGATGCCGGCATTAGCAACTGAGCGATAAAGATGCGTAGCCGCAAAACCAACTGTAAGGTTAGGGTCTATATATTCCATCCCAAAATTAAAGTCAGGTTTGATCCAATTCTCCTTGCCAAAAAAAGCATTTGGGTCGTTAATGTCTTCATAAACTAGATTTGTACCATCAAGAGTACGACTAACTATTCCTGCACCTAAGCCAAAAGTAAGATTAGATAAAATGCCAATTTGAATAGGAAAGGCATAAAATACCCTAGCTGTCAAAAAATGCTCATTACCTAACATATCATTAACAACATTCATTCCTACTGCACCATATATATCTTGCCAATATGTACTAGCATTTAATGCCTGTGAAGAAGGAGCTCTATCAAATCCTACCCATTGCTGTCTTGCAACAAGCGAAGTGTTAATTGTATTCGATATTTCTATGGATGCCGGATTAAATGTCTTATTCTGAAACATAAACTGACTAAAATGAACATCAATCTGTGCAAATAAACTGCCTTTTGTAATTAACATCAACATTAAGAATGTCGAAAAGATAATCTTTTTCATGGCTATATTTTTTTGATATTTTTCTTATTAAAATTATTATCTATCACCTGTCATACTTCTTGCCTTACTAACACTAATTCTTTCACCATCATTAAAAGCAACAAGATATATTTCATATCCAAGATCTCTCAAATGTTTTTGAACGTTAAAAGCGGCCTGAAAATCTTTAAAACTACCGACAAGATATCTATGGTACTTGTCATTATCGTAATAATAAATTATGTCGAGCTTGGGAAATTTTTCCATTATTTTAGCATAAAACTGGGGCTGAACCGGTTTTTTCACGGCAAGAATTTGTATCATAAATTCCACTCCGCCAGCATAATGCGCTTCCTTTGTGAGAGAGTTAAGATATCTAAAACTATTTTTAGATGCATTAGCCCAATATGCTTTAAATTGATCCATACCAACAGTTTCAAAATGAGCACGCCTATTCTGTTTATGTTCAAAATCATTGGCAGCATTTCTAACTAACAATTGCATTTTCCCATGTCCAATAGGGTATAATCTATCCATCGCCACTCCCTTAGCAGTAAGATATTCAATTATAGCAAAAGCACGCATTTGAGAAAGGTAAAAATTATAAAGATATCCACTGATTTCATCCGTATGAGCATGAACTACAATTCCAACATTAGGATTCTGACTCATATACTGAGCAACAGAATCAAGCTGTTGTTTTGCTAAAGGCAATAAATCAAATTTATCAAAACTAAAATGAATAATCGGTAAGCTATAGTCCATAGCTAAGGTTATATGTCTATCAGGTTCTTTTTTAATTTCAGGCTCTTTTTTAATTTCAGGTTCTTTTTTAATTTCAGGTTCTTTTTTAATTTCAGGCTCTTTAACAACAACTTTGGTAGTATCCTGCTTCACTTCAGCAGTTGTATCTTCTTTAGGTTTAACTTCTCTTTCAAATGGTTCGAGTTCAATTTCCATTTCATATTCAGTAATTACTTGAAAGCGATTTTTTACAAGTTGCTCTTTTACTGCAATAACTCCGGAATAAGGCATATAATTCTCAGGAGCAATTTCCACATTATAGAAAACGTCTGAGCTTAAACCATCCTGAGAAAAATAACCACTGGAGTTTGTGCTTATTGTGAAAATACTATTATCGTCACCTATCACATAAATATCTATATTTGAAACAGGCTCTCCGGTATCTTTATTTTTAAGAGTTCCTTTTAGAACAAAGGTTTGCACTTTTAATCTAAAAGAATACAGATCATCGGTACCTGTACCTCCAGGTCTATTACTACTGAAGAAACCTCGAGTATAATCATCACTTATAACAAACCCAAAATCATCAGCACTACTATTAATAGGAGTACCTATATTGAGAGGCTCACTATAACTTCCACCCGCCTCAATCTCAGAATAAAAAACATCAAAACCACCATATCCCGGATGTCCAAAAGAAGAAAAATAAAGAACATCACCAGCAATAACCGGATAAGATTCATTGTATCTTGTATTAACCACAGGCCCAAGATTAATAGGTTGACTCCAACTACCAGATTCACTATCTTTTTCAACTTTATAAATATCAAATCCTCCAAAACCACCTGGCATATCAGACGCAAAATACAATGTATTTCCATCCTCGTTTATTGAAGGGTATCCTAAGCTGTATTCATCACTATTTATTTCAAAGATTCTAACATTTCTAAAAACATCTCTATTATTATCATAGTCTGCCACATATATATCACACGTTGCTCTTGAGCCATCTAATCCTCCGCAATTCATAAAATAGCCCAAATTGTTTTGTTTGTCGAACGACAAAAATGCGTCATAATAGGCCGAGTTTAAGTCACCGCCCATTAAAATAGGCGCATCCCATTTGCCTTCTCTTTTAGAGTAAGTTGCTTGATAAATATTTGAATAACCTCCAACGTCATCTTTAGATCTGGGTCGTGTTGATGCAAAAACTATCCTATCTTTCAACTCCTGCCTCACTATTGAATAAAACAACACATTATTATACCTCATATCAATTGTAATATCAAATCTTCTTTGTCTTTCCAAAACATCATCAAGAAAAACGCCAACATTTTCCATAAAAGATACACCCCACTCTTGATATGTACTTACAAGATCCTCTTCATAAGAAACTTCAAACAAAGTTCCTCTTCCATAATTATCAGCAGAAAATTTTGCAGATTCAATAATTTTCAAACCCCTTTCGTTACCCGGCTCCAATTCAAGGAATTGAGAGGCATATACAATCGATCCATTAAAATCTTCAAGGCCAAGAGCCATTTCAGCAAGTCTTAAGAATGTTAAATTGTCCTCATACCCTAAATTCATAGCAATAGAATACCATTCCCGAGCTTTTTTATAATTAAGCATCATTCTATGGCACTCAGCTATTTTGAAAGATACCTTTCTTAATGTTTCATCCGACTTGTCTTTTTTAATAACCGTCTCATAAACATTTAAGGCTTGGGCATATTGTTCTTGCTGAAAGAAATTATCGCCAACATCAATTCTTTGTTGAGTTCTCTGCCCAAATGAATTATAAGAGGCAAATATTATTAAAGCCGATAGAAAAACCAATAATCTATTCATCCTGCATGTTTAGTTTGAGGGCATTTAAAAATGCTCATTACAACAATCTGTTATCTGTTAATATATAATTGATACGAAATTATACAATATATGTTATAAGTAAATCAGAACTATATTTATTCTCTGATTCTAATGACTGTAACTGAACCTTTATTTATAATTTGATTGTTATTTCGATCATAAACTGTTTGAATATAATAATATGTTCCCGGGGCAACTGGCCTTCCATTAAAAGTCCCATCCCATCCTTCTACTCCATCGTATATTTTCTGTCCCCATCTGTTAAATATTATCAAATCACTTCCTTTACCAAAAATATCATTTATTCCGTCACCATTAGGAGTAAATGCATTCGGCAATGATATTAGATTCAATATTAATGGCAATGAAGAAGCTTCACATCCAAATTCAGACATTACAACAACAATAATCTCATCATCTTGCTGAGGCTCAACATATTCAAATGTATTTAAGCTTCCTGTTTGAGCAAGAACTCCATTTACATAGAAATCATAATTCTCATAATAATCAGGAGTAGCAGTAAATGTGACAATCTGATTTGGATAAAGATTAACATCTGGGTCTGCTTCCAAAGAAACAACAGGAACATCAATTTCTATATTAACATCTGCTTCTCGTGAACAATTATAATAATCAGTAACAATTATTGTGTATGGCTCAACAAAAGGCGGAGTTACAACCGGATTAAAAATGCTACCAATAAGATTTCCATCATTATCGTACCATTGATAAGTATATGGTTGGAATCCACCTGAAACAGCTATTCCATATCCAAGTTCTGCATCATCATCTTCACAGGCTTTCGGGCTATCCCATGCAACAACACTTAAATCTGAAACAAAAATCCAAACAGAATCTCTTGCAACACAGCCTTCAGTTCCAGAACCGGCAGAAACCATTAAATGAAACATGGTTGTTCCTTCAACTGTAACAAGTGGATCGGAATCATTTTCCTGTCCTACTAAAGAATTATTTTCAGGATCCGATGTCCATGTGTAGAAATAATCACCAAGAGGATTACCTCCAATATAAACAGGAACTATTTCATCAACTGAACAGAAAATAATGTTATCTGAGATTTCGTATAATGGTTTTTCGACAACTGTTACTGTAACAGAATCCATATTTACACATCCTGTTGGCTGATGAGTTACAGTTAAATAGTAAGTATTTGTTGACTCAGGTGAAACCAAAGGATTGTATTCTGCGCTAATAAAAGGTATAGGATATGCAGACCAGAAATAAGTCACATTAAGATCCGGTTCATTATCGCTACCAATATAGACTTCGTCACCCTGGCAAATTGTCATATCATCAGCCACATAGACTGATGGCAGTGGATTAACAGTAACAGTAACAGAGTTGCTATTTGTACATCCGGTAGCTACATAAGTCTCAACTAAAGTATAAACAGTTGTAACTATTGGGCTTACAGTTGGATTAGATACAAATGGGTTAGAAATAGAAGAATCGTGAGGCACGCTTGTCCACACGTAAGTATTTGCCGGAACTGGTTCATAGTTATAATCACCAATGCTTACCACATCACCTAAACACATACTAAAATCGCTACCTACAAGTGCTAATGGCAATGGATTAACAACTACAACCAGCTCATCAATATTTTCACACGTAAATCCATCAAGTTCATAAACAGAAGTCAAATAATAAGTCGTTGTTTCCAAAGGACTAACGATAGGATTAAGGATATTTTCCTGTCCCGTTAAGCTTAAATCTTGAGGAATAGATGTCCAAGAATATGTAGTTGCACCAGGGTCAACATCAGGACCAATTTGCACAGAACCACCAACGCAAACTTCCTTATCATCACCGGCATTAGGCAATCCTCCAATTACCACTATTGTGATAGGATTAGAGTCTATACTACATCCGGCATCGTCAATAATATTAACAATATAGGTTCCACCTTCCAGTCCGGTAAATGTTCCATTTCCGGCTTGAGGTCCTTGAACAATTACACCATCTTTATACAAAGTATAGTATAAAACACCCGTTCCACCATTTGCTCCAATAGTAATAAAGCCACTATCATCTCCGTCGCATATAACAGCTGTAAAAGATATAGATGCCGGGTCTATTGAAATCGGATCTGGTTCGATAATTACAAATGGTCCGGCTAACATAGTTCCGCAAGCATGTCCATCTGTAATATTAACGAAGTAAGTGCCCTGGCCCAAGTTTGTAAATAAAGCCGGCTGGGTTCCTACAAATGTTTCTAAAATATTGCCTAGTCCATCCTGCAAATTGAAAGTATAAACTATTGTAGTATTTAATAGAGCAATATTAATACTTCCATCATCATCACCTGAACAAGTAACATCATCTACATAAGTATTTGCAAGATCAATATCAACAGACGGATAAACAATTACTTGTACACTAGCATTGTCTGTACCACAATCATTTGTGACAGTAAGAGTGTAATTAGTTGTTTCTGTTGGAGAAACATTTATTGTTTGAGTAGTAAAACCACCGGGCATCCATAAATAATCCCATGAAGCATCTCCAATAGCAGTTAAAGTAACAGATTCTCCCTCACAAATCTCCCTAATTGGATCACCTTGAATTTGAGCAACAGGAGGAGTAGTAACATTTATTGTAACTGATTCTGTGTTCCAACATCCTACGTTATCAAAAACGAATAACACAAAAGTCGTATTTTCATTAATTGTATATGTAGGGTTAGCTAATTCGCTCCAATTTGGATCGACGCCTTGAATTCTCCATCTGTAATTTAGTGGAGGATTACCTCCAGTAGCTGTTGGAGAACCACCAAGAGTTATAGTTGTTCCAACACAAACCGGGTTGGCTCCCTCATAAATTGTAATATCAATTCCGGGAACAACATTAACATTAACCACAGCAATATCCTGACAGCCAAATAATCCATCTGTAACAGTAAGAGTATAAACAGTTGGAACAAGAGGCTCTACTGTAGGGTTAGGCATGTTTTCCTGACCGGCTAGTGATGGATCCGCAGGAATTGCGTTCCACATATAAACATAACTCCCGGAACCTCCTATTGCAGAGGGCATTCCGCCAATGGTAACAGGTATTCCGAAGCATGTAGTTACATCTGATCCTGCATCAGCAAGAAGCTGTGGCAGAATATTAACAAGAACACTATTTGAAGCCTGACAGCCTTGAGCATCAGTAACAAGTACAGTATATGTAGTATTTACAGAAGGGCTAACAGTTGGATTTGGAAGAGTTTCTTGTCCAACAAGAGACGGATCAGCAGGAATAGCTGTCCAGAAATAAGTAAGCACACCAGTACCTCCGGAAGCTGTTGGAGTTCCCCCTAAAGTAATGCTACCCCCATTTGCCGGACTGCACATCATCTGCTCTGGTCCTCCGGCATTTACAGTAATTGCTGGTGACACATGAATTGTCATAGAATCGAAATTACTACAACCAATGCCAACAGGATAATCTGCTGTAATTGTATATGTAGTAGTAACGATTGGACTAACTACAGGGTTTAACAAATGTTCCTGACCAACAAGTGTTGGATCAAACGGATTTGAAGACCAAGTAATAATAGCACTTGCGCCCAGACCTGATCCTTGATCATCAATAGTAGCTCCTAAAGTAAAAGTATCTCCTGCTGCATTAGCATTACAAACATTATGAATATCCGGGTCTGCCGTTACAATTAAACCCGGTGTAACAATAACAACAACTGTATCATAAGCCAAACAATTATCACCATGTCTGTCTCTAACTCTAACTCTGTATGTAGTTGTTGTTGCAGGACTTACTGTTGGGTGAGCCGTATTGGCAAAGAATGTCCAAACAGCGCCATCTAGTCTTTCCCAACGATATGTAAATTGATCAGGATCAATAGATGGATTACCAACATAATAACCGGTGTTTCCAATACCAAGTGGAGTACCACCCAATGTTACACTTGAACCATCGCAAAGATGAATTTCACCATCATCATTACCACCGGCATCTGCGACAACAATTGGATAAATGAATATAGTTGTAAAGTCTGTTTCAACACAACCAAAAAAGTCAGTTACCTGAACAGTATAAACAGTTTGCACATTTGGAGAAACAACAGGATTTGGGTCATTTTCTTGTCCTACCAGAGTTGGGTCAGGAGGGTTGGATGTCCACACATAAGAATATGGCGGTTGTCCACCCTCGGCGGTTTCAACAGAACCTGTGCCACCAAGTTCCCATACACCAAGGTTTATACCGCTACATATTGTAACATTAGGGCCTGCATAAACTTCCAGAGGAGAAGCAGGCTGAGAAACAGTAGCAGAGCCAGATTGAGTACAACCTTGGGAATCTGTAACAGTAACAGAATAGTTGCCTGAAGTAAGTCCTGAAATAGTAGGCGTAGTAGCTCCATTGCTCCATAAATAAGTATAATCGGGCGTGCCGCCAACAACTACAACTGTAATTTCCCCGGTAGAAGCTCCCCAGCAATCCACATCTATAACAAGGAAACTTAATGTCATGCCTGCTGGTTCAACTATATTAACAACTTGAAGTAACACAAAACAATTAATATTATTTGCATCACGAATAAGAACATTATATGTATCTTCCACCAATCCTTCAAACAATCCGCTTGCCTGCCATGTTGCACCATTATTAATAGAATACTCATAAGCACCTGAACCTCCACTAGGATTAGTTATATTAATCCATCCATCATTACTTCCGAAACATGAAATCTGATCGAAATTTACAGTCGCATTAAGCTGCGCAGGTTGAATAATTGTAACAACAGCTAATAATTGAGTACAAGTAATAAAATTCGCATCTCTAATTACAACATTATAAACACCTGCAAAAAGATTTGGGAAATCCCCTGATGCTTGCCAGCTAAGTCCATTATCAATAGAATACTGATAAGCTCCTGACCCACCGGCTGGGTTATTAATAGTTATAGAACCATTATTTGCACCAAAGCAATTAACATTAACTGAAGCAACATCTGCAGTTAATGGCTGAGGCGCAGTTAACACAAGATTAGCATTTAAAACTCTAATACAAGTTGGGTTGGCTTGATCTCTCATTTGAACATTATAAGTACCGGCTCCAATTCCTGAAAACAAACCTGATGCCTGCCAAGTTGCTCCACCATTTATAGAGTATTCATATGTTCCTGACCCACCTAACGGATTAGTAATATTAATCCAACCATTCAAACTTGAACTACATTCAGTTACATTTTGCCATGTAAGATCAGCAGATAACTGAGCAGGTTGAGTAATCTCATAAACACCCAAAGCAACAATACAAGCAGGCAATGTAAAATCTCTTATTTGAACACTATAAAATCCGGCACCTAAACCTGAAAACAGGCCACTATTATGCCAAGTAGCACCTCCATCAATTGAATACTGATAAACACCTGAACCACCAACCGGATTTGTTATTGAAATAGCACCATTGGTATTTCCAAAACATCCTGAAACATGAGTAACAATTACATCAGCATTTAATTGGCCATACACAGTAATTGTAATAGTATTCGAAGCTGAATTACCGCATGCATTGGTAGCAAGTCTTCTATAGTTTGTTGTAGTGGTTAATGGAGCCAAAACAGTATATGTTAGTCCATTTGCCCCTGCGATGTTTGTCCACGGACCTGCTCCAATTTGAAATTGCCACTGATAAGTTATTGCACCGGTACCACCACTAGCCGGAGATATACTTGTAAATGGAGCAGGAATAGTTCCATAGCAAATAGTTTGGCTTGCTGCAATCTGACCTCCAAGCAAAGCATCTGCAACTGTAACTGTAATAATGTTTGATTCAACAGTACCGCAACTATTTGTTGCAACCCTGCGATAATTAGTTGTTTCAGTTAATGGAGTTGCAACAGCATATGTTAGAGCATTAGCTCCAACAATATTTGTCCAAACACCTGCACCTACCTGATATTGCCACTGATATGTCCAGGCTCCAAAGCCACCTGAAGGAGATGTTACATTAGTAAAAGGAGCCGGTATGTCACCGTTACATATACTCTGATTTGCTGCAATAACTCCGCCATCCATAATACCATAAACAGATACAGTAATTACATTAGAGTCTACAGAACCGCATGAGTTAGTAGCAACTCTTTTATATCTTGTAGTAACAGTTAAAGGTGTAACTACTGAATATGCTAATCCGTTAGCACCTGCTATATTTGTCCACGGACCTGCACCAACTTGTGATTGCCATTGATATGTCCATGCTCCTACTCCACCGGATGGAGATAAAATATTTGTAAAAGGAGCAGGAGTAGTATTATAGCATATATCCTGGTCAGCAGCGATAGTTCCACCACTTATTTCTCCGGCAACAGTAACAGTAATAACATTTGACTCACCTGAACCGCAGGCATTTGTTGCAACCCTGCGATAATTAGTTGTAATAGTTAGTCCGGAAGGCACGGAATAAGTTAGTCCTGTAGCGCCAACAATATTTGTCCAGGGACCAACACCTGTTTGAGATTGCCATTGATATGACATTGCACCTGTACCGCCACTTGCCGGAGATACACTTGTGAAAGGAGCAGGTAAAGCATTATAACAAATACTCTGACTTGCAGCTATTTCTCCGCCATTTATCGCATCTGCAACAGTAACGGTAATTACATTTGATATTCCTGTACCGCATGTATTTGTTGATAATCTTCTATAATTTGTTGTAACGGTCATTGGGCCGGGAGCGGCATATGTCAGGGCATTAGCGCCTGCAATATCTGTCCAAACACCTGCACCAACTTGGAATTGCCATTGGTAAGTCCAAGCGCCACTTCCACCTGATGGAGCTGTCACACTTGAGAATGGAGCCGGGATATCGCCATAACAAACACTCTGGTTAGCTGCAATAGTTCCACCATTAATTTCATTAAAAACAGTAACTGTTATAATATTGGACTCAATCGAACCGCAGGTATTTGTTGATAACCGTCTGTAAAATGTAGTAACTGTTAATGGATCCGTAACTGCATAAGTAATTGCATTAGCACCAACTATATTGGTCCAAGGTCCGGGGCCTAATCTATATTGCCACTGATATGTCCATGCTCCTGTACCACCAGAAGGTGATAAAACATTTGTAAATGGCGCCGGAACAGTATTATAACAAATACTTTGATTGGATGCAATTGTACCGCCATTAAGTTGAGCATACACTGTAACAGTAATTACATTAGATTGAGCGCTACCGCATGTATTAGTAGAAACCCTTCTATAGTTTGTAGTTGTTGTTAATGGAGTTGGAACTGAATACGTCAAAGCATTTGCACCAACAATGTTTGTCCATGGGCCGGCACCAACTTGAAATTGCCATTGATATGAAAAAGCTCCTGAACCACCTGATGGAGCAGTCACATTAGTAAATGGAGCAGGCACTGTATTATAACAAATACTTTGATTAGCGGCTATTGCGCCACCGTTCAATGCATCTGAAACTGTCACAGTAATAACATTTGATTCTATTGTACCGCAAGTATTAGTTGATAAACGGCGATAGTTTGTAGTTTGAGTAAGAGGGCCACCGACAGAATAAGTTTGTGCGTTTGCACCGGAAATATTTGTCCATGGACCGGCACCAACCTGAAATTGCCACTGATATGTCCAAGCACCAAATCCACCTGAAGGAGATGTTACGTTAGTAAATGCAGCAGGAATATCTCCATAGCAAATACTTTGATTTGAGCCAATAGCTCCGCCATTTAAAGGTGCATAAACAGTAACTGTTACGCTTGCACAAGATGACTGCCCGCAATGTTCTGACTCATATAAAGCATAATAAGTTGTTGTAACAATAGGAGCCGGAATTACAAGATTGTTTCCATCACCAATATGAGTTCCGCCGCAACTTCCGGTGTACCATTTTAAAGTATGACCAAATCCGCCGGAACCTCCAACAGCTGTCAATGTGATATTTCCACCTGCTTCTGCACAAATATTATTTCTATCTGAAGTAACAGAAGTAGGCGCTACAGGAAGAGGTCTTATTACAACATTTGTAGTAGCTGTATTCGAACATCCATTTGCATCAGTAACGGTAAGTGTATACACGCCGGCAAAAGTCAATCCAACTCCAATATAAGTAGGATTCTGATCATTATCAAGAACAATCCCGGGTCCAGTCCACGCGTAAGTTACCATTCCATTGGGAAGACCAGTAAAATTAACAGTACCGCCTTCACAAACAGGGCTGTCATTTGATGCAGTCGGACTGGGCAGAGCGTTAACTGTTACACCAATTATGTTAGAAAGTCGGCTACATCCGTTTCCGGCAAAAACCCTGACTCTATAGTTACCTCCTGTGGTAGCCACATATGTAACACCGGTTGCACCAGCAATATTTGCTCCATTTCTGGTCCATTGGTAAGTATAACCAACGCCTTCGTTAGCTCTTAAAGTAACACTACCGCCGTTACAAAATGTTGTAGGTCCTTCGGCAACAATAGATGCAGGAGGAGATTCCAATAAGGTAATTGTAATGTTATCACTTCCGATATTACCATCACTATCTTCTACTTCCACTTCAAAGTAATAATCGCCGGGGGCAACATTAGAGTTAACAAATACAACATCACCCGGAGGTACTATACTAGAAAAAACATGTGTATCTCCTGACCAGTCGAATCTGATATTATCATCATTTCCACCTGATACATCAACACTCAAAATAATAGTAGAGCCCTGACAATATTCGGTAAAACCACCAATCGACTGAATCTCAACGGTTAGAACCTGAGACTTTGCACTTTGAAAAGCACCAAACAGAAATACTGATAATGCTATCAATATACTTCTGCTAATTAGATTTGAAAATTTTATTGCTTTCATATGTTTCGTTTTTGAAACGTAATATTTTTTCTACTGAACTACAATTGTATTGGAATATGAAACGCAGCCATTATTACCGGTCACAACTGCTCTATATATCCCATCATTTTTAACTTTTATTGATAAAATATCTTCACTTTCAATTAATTCACCATTTCTGAACCAATTGACAGAACTAATTTCTTTTATGTTTTTTAAATATATTTTTACAGGATATTTCTTTCCAAATAATTTTGAAAAAAAAGCCCTCTTAGATTCAATTCTACTGTTTGGCAATGGATTAACATTGATAGTGATTTTTGAAGTTGCAGTGTTTTCAAGAGTGTCCCATACGCTGTATTCAAAAAAATACTGCCCTGCAATTTTAGTATCAACAGACAAAACTTGATCATTAATAAACTCCGCAAGTTCAATATTTCCGTCCCATGAATGCTTTACATATTCACCAGATCCATCAGTTACATTTCCAACAATGATTAATCTCTGCCCCTCGCATATATTGGTCTTTCCGCCCGACACTTCAATCCATACAAAAATATCACCCGCCATAAGCATAACATTGCTCATAACAAGTGACAATGTGAGTAAAAAGTTAAACAGTCTAAAACTAGCCATAGGCAATCGATTCATTATTTATTTCAGGTATCTTATCTAACTAACAAAAATACACTTAAATTCTTAATATTTCAACAGTATAGCGCTGCTTTCCAAACAAATATTTATCTATATATTTCAAGTAATATGCGCAAAACTGCAAAAACATTGGCATACTATTAATTTACAAGGTTGTACGGAGATTTTTCAAAAAAGTTCGAAAAGTTAATAAAGTTGATGATTTTTATTTTTTATGGACAATAAATTAGTGTTTAATCAAAAAAAAATACTCTATTTGAAATAATCCCTTATTTTTTTTCACAGGACATAAAAATGATAAAACTTGTTTTGTATTTTTACTCAAAATTTAATTAAGCAAGGACTAAAAACTAAATCTACTCAGTATGCAAGACTTCAACACTAGAAAGTTCTATTTCTATTACGGCCCAAATCATTATCTCAATTGCAGAGCATTAGTATTTAACTTATTCATGGAGCCCGAAGGCCCTGAAGTTGATTTCTACAAAAAAACGGTGTATAAAGAGTTCCCCTATCTTGAAGCAAAAAACCATGCTGTTGTTATAGACCTTTTTGCTGACGTTCTAATAGAGGTTTTAAAGATGGAAATAAACCTTTATATAAACAATTACTCAATTTCTGAAGATGGCGAAGAATATGTTATTGCAATTGAATTCCTTGATGAGTACGCAGCAGAAGATGCAGTAATTCTTGTCTCCGATTGGTTTAAATCGATGAATGAAGGAAAAGCTGATGAATTTGATTTTCATAAAAAGTTTTTGGCACTTCAAGACGAATTTAATAAATCAATGCTTGGAGGACCAACTTTGTATTCATTATTTGAAGCCGGTTTAAAAAGAAATATTCCCGTATTTTTCTTAAAAGAGGAAAATCAGTTTCAATGGGGATATTGTAAAAAGCAATTAAGAGGAAGGTCAACAACATTTCATACAGACGGGATAAAAGACACTGAATTTACAATGTACAAAGATATGGTTGCGGATTTCCTTATCATGTGCGGCTTCCCTACTCCTATAGGAAAAAATTGCTTCACTGAAGAAGAAGCATTATCAACAGCAAAAAGTCTGGGATACCCTGTTGTTGTTAAGCCGGTGGCAGGACATAAAGGACAAGGAGTTACAACTGAAATTGAGAGCGATGCTGAAGTAAAGATTGCTTTCAATAATATCATTGAATATGCGAAAGTTCATGGAGTAAACTTCGACGGAGCAATAGTTCAACAACAGATTTATGGTACCGACCACAGATTGCTCACTGTAGATGGAAAGTTTGTGGCTGCTCTTCAAAGAATTCCTGCCTATGTTGATGGTAATGGTGTTGACACTATTGACAAACTAATTTCCGAGCAAAATGACCTTGAAGTAAGATTGGATAATGCAAGGTCGCCTCTGTGTAAAATAAACATTGATAAAGACCTTATTGAGTTTCTTGCTTTGCAAAAATTAAATATTAATTCTATTCCTGAAGCCGGGAAAAGAATATTTTTAAGAAGAGTAGCAAACATTTCTGCAGGAGGCGTTTCTATTAACGTTACTGATAATATTCATCCAAAAAATATTGAAATGGTTGAATCTATTGCGAGATACTTTAAAGTTAAATGTCTCGGTATAGATGTTTTAGCTGAAGATATTGCCAAACCTTGGAATGAAAGCAATTTTGGTATTATTGAAATAAATGCAGGCCCGGGAGTATTTATGCATCTTGCACCTGCTATTGGAGACTCTATTGATGTGCCGGGCAAAATCATAATGTCGCACTTTAAAGAACCGCATTTAGCCAGAGTGCCTATTATTGCAGGCAATAATATAACCACCGACTTATCAAAGAAAATCTCTGAAATTATTAATCAGATTAAGCCCGATTATTATTGCGGCGCACTTACTCCCGACGGTGTGTTCTTTAACAATGTATATTTCTTCAATAATGCCAGTCATGAGCAAAATGTAAAAATTATTCTGAGACACCCTGATGTTGATTTTGCAATTTTCAATCATAACAAAGAAAACATTTATGATTTTGGATTCTTCCACGAAGGTGCTGATATTGTTATTTTAGAAAACTTTAATTGGGCAGAAGAATCAATGCAAAACATGCTCACAACCGGCGGAAAAGCAATTAAGATAAGACCTGAAAAAATTGAAATTGAAGAGGACAACCTTGTTACAGAAACATTTTTATACGAATCAGATGAACAAAAAACTTCAATTTTAATTGATATCTTAAAAAGATTTCTGCCTGATATTATTAATAAATATGAATAGGGAAAAGGCATAAAATTGCAATAAACAAAAGAGACTATTGAAAAATAAAACGAAAAGCTATGATACTTATAAAAAATTGCGAAGTTTACAATCCGGATTATATTGGGAAAAAGGATGTATTGATTGCCGGAACAAAAATCGTTAAGATTTCAGACAGCATAGATATTCCTCTTAGCTGGGAGGTAGAAGTTATAGACGGGTATGGCAAAAAGCTTATCCCCGGCCTAATTGATGCGCATGTTCATATTGCCGGTGCAGGAGGAGAAGGCGGTCCGGCAACCAGAACTCCGGAAATGCAACTCAGTCACATGCTGGAAGCCGGAGTTACCGGTGTTGTCGGGTGCCTCGGAACAGACGGTATGACAAGAACTGTTGAATCAGTTCTAATGAAAGCCAAAGGCTTAAAACATGAAGGCGTAAGTGCATGGATTTACACAGGCTCTTATCAGGTGCCAACTCCAACAATTCTTGGTGATGTTGGTAGAGATATAGCACTTATTGAGGAAGTAATTGGCGTTGGTGAAGTAGCACTATCCGATCATCGTTCATCATTTCCCTCTGCTCATGAGCTGATAAAACTCACAGAACATGCAAGAGTTGGTGGAATGCTGGGCGGAAAAGCCGGAATTGTCAATATTCACATGGGTGACGCTCAAAATCCATTTAAACCTCTTTATGAAGCAGTTGAAATGAGTGAATTGAAACTTACACAATTTTTACCGACTCACATAAATAGGAATGATTACATTTTTGAAGATGCAAAAACTTATGGTAAAAAAGGGTATGTAGATATTACTGCAAGTTCTTATCCATATTTTCCGCAATATGAAATAAAGCCTTCACAAGCAATTAAGCAACTTCTTGAAGCAGGTGTTCCTCTCGAGCATATAACAATGACAAGTGATGCTTGCGGTTCTTTGCCGGATTTTGATGAAAAAGGCAACCTTATTAAGCTAGAAATGGGTTATCCTAAATCCATTCTTACTGAAATTACAGATGCCGTTCTTAAAGACGGTATGCCACTTGAAGTTGCAGTAAAAGTATGTACTTCTAATGTAACTGATATTCTAAAACTTAAAGGTAAAGGCAGAATAATTGAAGGCAATGACGCAGATGTTGTTGTTTTAGACAAAGATTTTAACATTTCATTTTTAGTTGCAATGGGCAAACTGATGGTTAAAGATGGTGTAATGCTTAAAAAAGGAAGCTACGAAAGATAAAATGTCAAAAACATTCAAAATAACAGTGTTGGGGTGTACTGCAGCCACCCCAACTTCTCTCGGTCACACTACTGCTCAATGGCTTCAGTTTAAAAATTACAACTTCCTGCTTGATTGTGCTGAAGGTACTCAAATGCAAATTCGAAGAATGAAACTCCCAATGATGAAGATTGACAACATCTTTATCAGTCACCTTCATGGAGATCATTATCTTGGTTTGCCCGGTTTACTATTTACATATCATTTGCTTGGTCGTGAGAAAACTCTAAACATATACTCCCCTCCCGGCTTAAAAGAAATCATTGATATTCAATTAAAAATCGCGAACGTATTTACAAGGTTTAAAACTGTTTTCCATGAAATAACTAAGGGAGAACAATTACTTTTCGAAAACAAATTTCTTACAGTAGAATCTATTGAAATGAAGCACAGTATTGCTTGCTATGGATTTTTGTTTAAAGAAAAAGAACTTGAAAGAAACATAAAAAAAGAGAGCATAAAAAAATACGGCATCAATGTTGACCAAATGCAGGGCATAAAACAAGGTGCAGATTTAGTATGTTCAGACGGAAAAATAATACCAAATAACATAATTACAAAATCACCTCCTCCTGCAAGAAGTTATGCATTTTGTTCAGACACTTTATACACCGAAAGCTTTATAAAGCAAATATCAAATGTAGATTTGCTTTATCATGAAGCAACATTTCTGGAAGACAAAGCGGATATTGCCAAAGAAAAAACACACACTACTGCAAAAGAAGCAGCAAAAATTGCAAAGTTGGCGAATGCCGGAAAACTATTAATCGGACATTATTCTGCCAGATACGATGATATTACAGATTTTCAGAAAGAGGCACAAACTGTTTTTCAAAATACTGTAATTGCTGAGGAAGGAATGGTCGTGGAAATAGAAAGCAAAGAGTAGCTTTTAAAATAAAGTTTATTTGATGAATTATTTCAGAAGAAAAACTTCAATAATTCCCAATTATTAACATCAGACTCGTCTTGATTTAACACCAACCTATTCTCAAATAAAACTTTTAAAACATTTTGAGGAGTATGATAAACCCCGATTAAAGATTTAAACAACTCATCAGTTTTAAGATCTGTTAGTGCAGTATTATAATCTATTTCTTCTATTAAACTTCTCTTTACCCTAAGCCTGAATTCTAACTTCAAGTCATTAAAAAGGAAATAATTACGAAAAATATAATCAGGAGAATAATGATAGTTCCATTCATGAGTTTTGTATTTGTCATTAATGAGTTTATTAATGATAATAAGGTCATTTTCAGAAAACCCAACTTCCGTTTTTATTTTATAGTAATTACATAAATAATCTTTAAGATTATCATAAAATGATTCCTTACTAACTCCTGACTTAAAATCTGAAATATTTCTAACATTGCTTCTATTACTCTGAACAGCCTTTGATTGGAATACTGCACCCGAAGGCTTTATTGAATTATTAAGCTTTGCAAGATTAGACTCAAACAACAAAGTACCATGATACAAAGTTTTATTTCTAAATAAATGTGCAGCATTACCGGAAATTTTCCAATCATCAATGCTAATATCATTTTTACCTTTAAAAGAAGCATTATACCCTTCATTATTTAAGAAATCAATTACCGGTTTAGTATGCTTAGAAAAATCTATATCAGGATTTTGCGACCTAACAATAATCATGAAATTAATATTGCCAGAATCGTGAAAAACCGTTCCTCCACCTGAAATTCTTCTAATTACAGGAATTTGATTTAAAGAAACATATTGCTGATTTGCTTCAAAAGTTGAAATTTGATGCTTCCCAACAATAACTGAATCTTGGCTGCAATACAGCATTAAAACATCCTCATCAATATACTTCAATAAGAATTCTTCAGCCGCGATATTAAAAAAGGGATCTGTGTGAAAATTTTGAATAAAAATCATGAGGGCAATGATATACTTAGATAATTCATTCTATCCTTTTAGTTCAGATATTCTGGAATCAATTTTACGATGAATATAGGTGTCATGTATATCTTGCTTGAGGTTTTTAAGCATTTCGACATCTTGTATTTGAGAGATTGCTTTTTTCCTTACTTCAAAATCCTCGTCTTTTTTAACAATCTCAATAAGTACATGATCTTCAAATATTTTTGCGACAGCCTGGTTTCTAACATAATAATCCGGGTCGTGAAATGCTAGTTGGTGAATTGTATCTCTATCGTCTATTAGCTGTACAGCCAAAGCTCTGACGTAGTAATCTTTATCATTTTTAGCAATATTGGCAAGCAGCACCTTATCTGAAAGCTTTTTAATTGCATCACTTCTTACATAAAAATCATCATTTTCAAGTGCAATTCTAGATAAAATCTGCTGGTCGGCAATTGCCTGAACAGCGGCTGACTTAATATCTCTATCTTTAAGATTAACAATTAATTTCTCAAGCACACTATCATTATTAATACCAATAATAGCATCCTTACATATATAAAAATCATCCTGACTGGCCAAAATAATTTCTGCGAGTACTTCTGCATCAGTAATTCTTTTGACTGCTGAGAGCCTGACATAATAATCGGTGTCATTACAAGCAATATGCTTGAGAGTATCCTGATTCTGCAGCTTATCAACAGCAGTTTGACGAACATAATAATCTCTGTCGTTAAGGGCAATTTGCTTCACAACTTCCTGATCTTCTATCATTTTAACGGCATCAACCCTAATAAAGTAATCAGGTGAATTTAATGCACGATCAATTATATCTTGCTGAGAAATGTTTTCAGGATTTTGCCAATTTTCTGTATAAGCTTCCATTTTTTGAAAATTATAATGGTGAATATTTTATTGCACTAAGAACAAAAGCAAAAAATTCAGGGTAATAATACAGCATATTATATACACTCAGAGCCGCGTTATGACAAATATAGGAAAAAATCAGATTGAAACGCTATTTATTAAAAGAAAATTTTTGCTGCAAATTGAATATTTGATTGCTATGCAGATTACTAATTTACCCTTGCTTCCAAAAGACTTAAAAACTTTTTAATAACTTTGCACCGTTTTTTTAAATATCAAACAAGTTAACAAATTATAGATGATGGAAATTCCAAAACAATATTCCCCAAAGAGCGCTGAAAGTAAATGGTATTCATTCTGGATGGAAAAGGGTTATTTTAGCAGTAAACCCGACAATCGCACTCCTTATTCTATGGTCATTCCTCCACCAAACGTGACAGGCGTATTACATATGGGGCATATGTTAAATAACACTATTCAAGATGTATTGGTACGTCGCGCCAGAATGCAGGGATTTAATACTTGCTGGTTACCGGGCACTGATCATGCATCTATTGCCACAGAAGCAAAAGTTGTTAACTTGCTTAAATCTAAAGGTATTGACAAATCTTCTCTAAGCCGTGAAGACTTTCTTAAACATGCATGGGAATGGAAAGATAAGCATGGTGGGATTATTCTTGAACAACTTAAAAAGCTGGGTGCTTCTTGCGATTGGGAAAGAACTAAATTCACAATGGATGAGGCATTAAGTGAATCTGTTATTAAAGTTTTTATTGACTTGTATGATAAAGGATTTATTTACCGTGGCGTTAGAATGGTAAACTGGGATCCAAAAGCTCTAACTGCTTTGTCTGACGAAGAGGTAATTCATAAAGAATTAAAATCCAAATTTTACTATCTGCAATATAAAATTGAAGACAGCAATGAATATGTAACCATTGCAACTACTCGTCCGGAAACTATACTTGGAGATACAGCTATTTGTGTGCACCCTGAAGACGAAAGATATTCACATCTTAAAGGGAAAAAAGCACTTGTACCACTAATTAATAGGCCAATCCCTTTTATTTTCGACGAATATGTTGACAGGGAATTTGGAACAGGAGCTTTGAAAGTCACTCCGGCGCACGACATCAATGACTATAATTTGGGAATAAAGCATAATCTTAAAACTATTGATATTTTTAACGACAATGGCACTCTGAATGAAAATGCTGAAATATATATAGGCGAAGACAGGTTTGTTGTGAGAGAAAAAATTGTTGTTGAGCTTAAGAAAAACAACCATGTTGTTAAAATTGAAGAATTAATTAATAATGTTGGATTCTCAGAACGTACCGATGAAATAATTGAACCTAAGCTTTCATTACAATGGTTTTTCAAAATGGAAGAAATCAGCAAGCCGGCATTGGAAGTAGTAATGAATGACACAATCAAATTCCATCCACCAAAGTTTAAAAACATTTACAAACACTGGATGGAAAATGTACGTGATTGGTGTATCAGCAGACAATTATGGTGGGGACAAAGAATTCCGGCATATTATCTGCCAGACGGGAATTATGTTGTTGCAGAAACTCCGGAAAAAGCCCTTGCAATTGCAAAAGAGAAATTCAACCAATCTTATACAACTTCAGACCTAAAACAAGATGAAGATGTTTTAGACACTTGGTTTTCGTCATGGTTGTGGCCAATTAGCGTATTTGACGGAATTAGAAATCCTGATAATGAAGATATTAAATACTACTACCCTACAAATGATCTTGTCACTGCGCCGGAAATTTTGTTTTTCTGGGTTGCCAGAATGATTATGGCAGGGATAGAATTCAGAAAAGAGATACCATTTAAGAATGTTTACCTTCATGGAATTGTTAGAGACAAGCAGGGAAGGAAAATGTCGAAATCGCTTGGAAATTCGCCGGATCCTCTTAATCTGATTGAACAGTATGGAGCTGACGGAGTTAGAGTAGGAATGTTATTATCTTCGCCCGCAGGAAATGATTTATTATTTGATGAAAGTTTATGTGAGCAAGGACGGAATTTCTGCAACAAAATTTGGAATGCATTCAGGCTAACTCAGGGATGGGAAGTTGACAATAGTCTTCCTCAGCCGGAAGAGTCAAAAATTGCAAATGAATGGTTTGTTTCCAACTTCAACAAGACTTTAGAAATTATAAACGAGCACTTTGAAAAATTCAGAATTGCCGATGCCCTTATGGCAGTGTATAAATTAATTTGGGATGATTTCTGCTCGTGGTATTTGGAAATGATCAAACCGGCTTATCAAAAACCTATCGACGCTAAAACATATGAACAGACAATAGACATATTCATTAAACTGCTTGAGTTGTTACATCCTTTTATGCCATTCCTAACAGAAGAAATATATCAAAGCATTAAAAAGGAAAACTTGGCCCCAAGCATTATGATTGCTGAAGTTCCAACAGTTCAAAAATACTCTGAGAAAATTATTGAGCAGTTTGATATTGCAAAGCAAGTTATTATGAGCATTCGTAATATCAGACAGGAAAAAAACATTGCTAACAAAAATCAAATTGATTTATTTATCAGAAAAAACAATCAAGAACAGCAGGATACTACTTTCGACTCTATTGTTGAAAAGCTTTGCAATATAAGCAAACTTAAATATGTAAATGAAAAAGCTAATAATTCACTTTCATTCAATGTAAAAACAACTGAGTTTTATATCCCAATAAGTCAGGATACTAAAATTGATGTTGCGTCTGAGATAGAAAAGCTTGAAAAAGACCTGAAATATCAAGAAAACTTTTTAGCATCTGTTGAGAAAAAGCTTTCAAACGAAAAGTTTGTAAACAGTGCTCCCAAACAAGTTGTTGATTTAGAGCTTAAGAAAAAGGCAGATTCTCTTGCAATAATTAACGTAATCAAAAAGCAGATAGAATCATTAAAGAATTAATATTTTCAAAACTTTATTAATTCCATCGCCTGAAACCTTAACAAAGTAAACTCCGGGTTTATTTGTCATTAAGTCATTTAGGCTAAATTCTGCATTTTCTGAGTTTATATCACCTATATGCAATTCATTAACCAATACTCCAAGAGTATTGTAAATATTAATATTTAAACGCATTCCCTCAGCACCTGTAATTGTTATTCTGCTGCCTAGTTTAATAGGGTTTGGGGCAATAATAATCTCAGGATGTTTAAATTCATCGTTAATTGACGACGGCCAAGCTGTCATTTCAACATCAAGCAAAACAGTCTGATAATTAGAAACATTAACATTTTCAATAATAACATTATCATAACCATATTTTGAGAATCTCACATTATAAGTTCC
This sequence comes from uncultured Bacteroidales bacterium, assembly GCA_964601515.1. Lineage (GTDB taxonomy): Bacteria > Bacteroidota > Bacteroidia > Bacteroidales > UBA7960 > PWND01. The sequence continues at coordinate 41,961 of CAZRNU010000009.1, forward strand.
GGCAAGAATAGGTCTGGCAAAATAACCATGAATTCCAGAAGAATAAACTTCAGAGTTGAAATTATCATGCCCCATAATTGTAACCATTGCCTGCAAGGGATTGCCGGTGTCTTTGTCTTTAACAAAACCGTGAATGCCATAAGTTGATTGTTTAATATAGTTCAAAAACGATCTGTAATTATAATTCCAATGTGCAGGCAGTAATGATGGATTTAATAATTTAGTATCACTCAATTCAAGAGTTAACTCTCTGGTATTTTTGTACCAATTCAGATAATCCTGGCGGCTTCCATAAACAACATACCAATCTCCACCATGTGTTACACCACCAAAAGCGGTCATATACCCTGAAGGACTGTAATACTGGGCTGAGTCGGCATATTCACGACTCACCTTTATCCACCAGTCATGATCAGCATGTCTCCTTACAGAAGATGTCCAGCTATCGAAAGGATAATTTACTAGCTCTATACCACCATGCATATTGGCTGACATTGTGAAATACTTATCATCAAAGAAATTCATCATTGCAATGGTTTCTGCTTGCTGATTGCTTGGACTGTTTACCGGATTAGGATAATTCCTGTTTAGGTCGTACCCATTTGCATTACTTCTTGTAGCACCATTTACGGTTGAATCATCATTTGTATATGTGCCATCAGGATTTTCATTTGGGCAAATCCATATTTCAACATTATCAAGAAGTTCTGTAATATCATCTTTTACTCCATAATTAGTCAATAAATAGTCAATTAGCCTAAGCATTAAAACAAAACCTGTAGTTTCGTCACCATGAATTGTTGAAGTGTACATAAACTGATGCTTGGGATTATTTTCATTTACATCAGATGAAATTTTTGCAAATAGCAAATCTCTTCCTGAAACTGTATTCCCAATATTATAAATTTTACACAAATCTGGAAAATCAGCTTCAAACTGATTCATCATACTAACATAAGCTCCGTATGTTGGATAGTAATCCCAGCTATTTCTGGTTTGCTTATCCAATAATTCGTCCCAAGTTTTCATATTCAAATCAAAATCAACTTCACCCGGACTTCTAAGAATTGAATAAGGGATATTATATTTCAACAAAATCTCAAATGAAGATTTGTTTGCATAAGCATAGGTCAAATCGTCGCTCACATAATCAATTGACAAAGAATGCCATAAAACTTCATCAAGATACTTATTTTCAAAGCTAAGATAGATTTCTACTTTTTCATTAAACACATCTGACACTTTATCATTCAAAGAAGATTCATCAGAGCTTGCAAAACCGTTAAAACCAAAGATAAGAGTTGCTATCGCAACAAAAAATAGCCTTTTCACAATAATAGAATTTAATTACGAATTATTTAACTACAACTTCACTGCCTTCAAATTGCTCCACCAAAGTTGATAAGTGCTTGTACAACCCTTTGTTAACTTTAACAAGAGGAAGTCTTAAATTATTTTTCACAATTCCCTTAATGTCAAGCAAGGCTTTAATTCCAGATGGACTACCATCGGCAAAAATTGCTTCTATAAGGTCAATCAGACTGAAATAAATAGTTCTTGCTTTTACGAAATCATTCTGTAGGCAATGCTTTACCATTTTAGAAAACTCTGCGGGATAGGCATTTGCAATAACTGAGATTACGCCATTTCCTCCCATGGCAATAAGAGGTATTGTTGTGGAATCATCACCCGATATTACCAGAAAATCTTTAGGTCTGTCTCTTAAAATTATTGCGCACTGGGAAAGGTCTTTTGATGCCTCTTTTATTCCAATTACATTTGGGAAATCGTGTGCTATCCTCAATGTAGTTTCGGCTGAAATATTAGAAGCTGTGCGACTTGGCACATTGTAAATTATGACAGGCACCGGACTGGCTGCCGCAATATTTTTATAATGGTAATAAATTCCTTTCTGCTGAGGTTTATTGTAATAAGGACTTACAGATAATATTGCATCTATACCTTCAAAGGAAGTTTTCTTTATAGAACTAATAATTTCTTGAGTGTTATTCCCCCCTATTCCAACAACAACCGGAACCCTTCCGGCAACAGTTTCAATAGCATAATTTACCAGCGCATGTTTTTCATCAAAATTAAGTGTAACTGCTTCACCTGTTGTTCCGAGAAAAACTATATAATCAATACCTGAAGTAATCTGATACTCAATCATTCTTTCAAACGACTTAAAATCAATATTTCCTTCTCTGTGGAAAGGAGTTACGATGGCTACTCCTGCACCTTTAAATTTTTGCGGCATATCTTACTTTTTTAGCATTTTTAAATAATGATAACAATGTTTTAGAAATTCTTCAATACTGCAGTCATCATTTACTTTGATCATCAAATCATAAAATTTATTCCATTTTTCATCAAAATGGCCAACAATCAGACCGGATTTTGACAGCCCGACAATATACTTAAATTGATAAATATCGCTAGGTGTTAAGTCAATCAATATATCAAAAGGATACTCGATAAACTCCTTGATTTCTTGTTTCTTAGGTTTAAAATTCCAGGAAAAGTCTTTTTTTGAGCAAAACTCAAATGTAAGCTTTGGAAAACCGTATGCAGGCATTTTCTTTTGCCTAATAAATCCAAGTGTCTTAACCTTTTTCTGGTCTTTTTGCAATTCCTTAACAGCCTGAGTTATAAAAATATAATCTTGTTCTTTGCTGGCATCGTATAATATACCAATACTCACAGCATCGTAATAATTAACAATATTTTTATTGCGAATTATCTTTTTCCTCTGTCTGTTAAAGCAAAATTCCTTAATCTTTCGGCTAATAGCCATAATCTATTATTATTTGGTTTTAAAACCGTCACTATTTTTAAAGGATTCCAAAAATAATAAGTATTTGCATCTTATTTATACAAAATCAGTTTTTTTTGAAAAATTAAGTGATAATTTGATAGGATATGAATATTGGCGGCAAATATAAAGTCGTTGTAAGATATTATGCTTTTCTTAAATTTTCGCATTCGCTACTCAATGTTTAATAAACAATTCATACACTTAAATTATTCATAAATTTGCAAAAACTTATTAAATGGAAATTACATTACTTGGCACCGGGACATCTCAAGGGGTGCCTGTTGTTGCTTGTGATTGTGCTGTTTGTTTAAGTTCCGACCCACATGACAAAAGGCTAAGGACTTCTGCCCTTATTAAATCGGAAGATACCGTAATTTGCATAGATGCAGGACCAGACTTCAGACAGCAAATGCTTAGAGCAAACGTGAAAAAACTAGATGCGGTTTTATTTACACATAACCACAAAGATCATACAGCCGGACTTGATGATGTGAGAGCATTTAACTATGTGCAAAAAAAACCAATGGATGTATATGGCAGAATTGAAGTTCTCAAGTCATTAAAAATTGAATATTCTTATGCTTTTGATGATTATAAATATCCCGGAGTTCCTGAAATAGATCTTCATGTGCTTCCTTTTGAAGATTTTTTTATAAACTCATTGAAAATAACACCAATTGAAGCCATGCATTTGCAAATGCCTGTTGTAGGCTTTAGGTTTGGAGAGTTTTCATACTTAACAGATGCCAATTATATTGAGCCAAAGGAAATTGAAAAAATGAAAGGCTCTAAGGTTGTAATAATTAATGCCCTAAGAAAACGAAAACATATTTCTCATTTCAATCTTGAAGAAACTCTTGAGTTAATTTCAATTATAAATCCCGAAAAAGCTTATTTAACGCACATTAGTCATCAAATGGGGTTTTACGATGAAGTTGAAAAAGAATTGCCGGAAAATGTTTTTTTAGGATATGATGGACTGGTTATTAAATAAAGTTGATTAGTTAGCTTTTTCTATCGCAACTCTTCTTAAATCAAGGTGATTTAATGAGTTATTACTCATATTCTCCACGTATGATTGAACAAATCTAGCCGACTGATCATAAAATAAAAACACAACAGGTGCCTCTTCAATTATAATACTATCCATTTTTCTATATAATAAAAACCTTAAAGAATCACATGTAATATTTCGGGCTCTTTCAAACAAACTATCGAATTCGGAATTTTCAAACATTGTATAATTAGGTCCAACCGGGGCCTTATTCTTACTATAAAACAGGGAAAGATAATTTTCAGCATCAGGATAATCAGCAATCCAGGAACCTCTGAAAAATGAAGCTTTTCCATTAGCCATCATTTCGCGCAGAGTAGCTGGAGGAAGAACCTCAATTTTTAATCTAATCCCTATTTTTGACAGTTCATGCTGAATAAACTGAGCAATATCCTGATAAGCAGCATTTGTATTTAGAGTTATCAAGGGCAATCCTTCACCATATGGAAATCCAGCATCCGACAATAATCTTTTTGCTTTCTCAATATTATAATTATAGCCGCCGCCATTTTCAGGGAACCCCGGCATTCCGACCGGCACAAAACCGGCATTAGCAGGTGTTCC
>CAZRNU010000010.1:0-45518 GCA_964601515.1 uncultured Bacteroidales bacterium
TTTCTATACTTCATACCGTCATTCCAATTTTAAATGGCTTTATAATGCAGGCATGCCAAATGCTGATCTTTATATAATGGATTTTAATGCAAAGCTTAACTGGAAAATTAAAGACAGAGACAGAATTTATTACTCGTTTTTTTATAGCAAAGACAATTACACGAATTCCGGTGCAGCAGCAACTACCGGACTGGTTTGGAGTAATTTTACTTCCACTTTCAGATGGAATCATATATACAGCAATAGATTATTCTCAAATGCAACAATATATTTAAGCGATTACAAATATGATTTGCTCACCGGAGGTGACCCCTGGCAGTCGGGTATCTCTGATTTTACTGTGAAATATGATTTTTCGTATTTCCCAAATCCTGATAAAACAATTTTGTTTGGAGCTTCTTATACAAATCACAGCATAAACCCCGGCAATATGTATTCATTGTCAGGAGAATACAATCCTTATATTCCTCAAGTATCTGCAGGGAAAGCATCACTAACAAGTTTATATTTCAGCAGAGAAAAAAGATTGAATGAAAAATGGTCGTGGAAAGCCGGAGTAAAAATGCCGATATGGATGCATAAGGGGCCTGTAAGAGTTTATGTTTTTGATGAAAATTATGAAGTTGTTGAATCACTCTTTTATAATGAAGACTCAAAAGCCAAAACATATGTAAATCTCGACTGGAGATTTAGTGCAAAATATAGCATTGATGAGTTTTCTTCTATAAAATCAAGCTTTGGCACTTATCACCAATATCTTCATTTATTGTCGAATTCTATTAGTCCACTATCGTCGTTTGAAATATGGATGCCAAGCGGAATTAATATAAAACCTCAAAAGGCAAGGCAGTTTACATTGGGATATTCAAACCTGATGTCGTACCATTTCGAATTTACAACTGAATTTTTCTATAAAAAAATGTACAACCAAATAGAATATGCAAATCATGCCAGCTTATTGTTAAATCCTCTTATTGAAGGTGAGCTGAGGTTTGGAGAAAGTAAGTCTTATGGTTTTGAGTTTTCTTTGCGAAGAACCAAAGGTAAAATGACCGGCTGGATTAGTTATACATATTCCAGAGTGTTTAATCAATTTGCAGATTTGAATAATAATGAGCCATATCCTGCATTTTACGACAGACCTCATGATTTTTCAATATACCTGTCGTGGCTAATTACTTCAAGATTAAGCATGTCGGCAAATTGGACTTATTACACCGGCTCTGCAATTACTACTCCGGTCAGCTTCTATTATTTCAACGACAACCTTGTGCCGATTTATGGTTCAAAAAACAATGATAGGTTGCCTGATTATCATAGGTTAGACTGGGCGTTATCATGGCAGTTGAGCAAGCCACACAGAAAATATCAGCACAGCTTGAATTTCGGGATTTACAATTTATATAATCGCCACAATGCAGTTTCTGTAAATTTCAATAAGGTAGAAACCCGGGATGGTCATATTGTAGTTCCCGCAAATTTGTATGGCACAAATGAAATAATGAGTACTATGAAATATATGACAGGTATAATGCCATCGCTCAGTTATAGGTTTAAGTTGTAATGTGATAATGTGATAATGAGTTGACGTGATAATGAGTTGATGAGATAATGCGATTATTCGTTTTTGTGATTTCTGCTTTGTGAACTTTGCGAAAAACTTAGTGCACTTGGTGGTCAGAATAAATCTGCGAAAATCTGCGCAATCTGCGGGAAAATAGAAATATTGAGGAGAAGAGCGCTTTATAAACGAAACATTAAATTATGAAACGTTTTTGTAAATTTATTTTTATATCATTGGTTGCATTTAGCTGCGAAAAACCAATTGAGTGGGATCTTCAGACTGAAGACCTCAGCGCCGTTGTTGTTGAGGCTATTATTACCAGCGAATTTAAAACACAGGAGATTAAGCTTTCATATACTTTTACAGACATGAACGTAAAGCCTCAGCCTGTATCCGGAGCTAAGATTTCGGTTTCATTTGAACCTTATACAATGACTTTTGAGGAATCGGAGGTTTTCCCGGGTGTTTATTATAGTACTGAGCAATTTAAGGGAGCAACAAATGTGGAATACAAATTAAAAATTGAGATAGATACGATTGAATATACTGCTACAGCCAATATGGTGGCTTTGCAATCACATAGCAATCCTCCAATTGTTTATCATCCTGAACGAAATGCATACATGATAAATTGGGATGTTTATCAATATAGTCCGTTCGAACAATCATTAACTGATGTAATTGTTGTTTGGAGTCATATTCCCGGATATGAGCATCCAGACTCATTGTCAAGTGCAAGGTTGCAGTTTTATAGGTTTAAAACTATAGATGTAAGTTATATAGTTGCACCACAAGACAGAGAAAGAGTGTATTTCCCTCAAGGAAGTATTGTTTATTGCTCAAAGTATTCATTGAATGATGAATATGCAACATACTTAAGAGGAGTGTTGATTGAAAGTCAATGGCAGGGAAGTTTATTTGAGGTATCTAGAGCTAACCCCCGGGGAAATATTTCCGGAGGTGCTTTAGGATTTTTTGCTGTGTGTGATGTGTATACTGATGTTATAGTAGTTGGAGATTAAAAAAAATTTCAATTTGCATAAGGGTAAAACTTTTTTCATGTGTATTATGGATGAAAAGCATAATTCACAAACCTTTAAACTTAAAAAAATGAAAACACAAATTTTGAATCAGAAAAAATCAGGTAAAATGATAAGATCAAGTAGCCTGTTATCAACAAGAGTGTTGAACGTATTCCTATCTGTAGCTGTTATTATGACAGTAGCCTTATTCTCATCATGTCAGAAAGAAGATCCTGACAAAGACAGTATTGTACCGGAAAGATTCAAGGTTGAAATTCCTAAATCAATTAGTTCAAACATATCTAAAAAAACTTCTCAAGTTGATACCATTAATGGAAATGACATATATGAACATCTCAGGAATTTTATCAATCTGGGAGAAGGTGCAGCAGAGCTTACAGAGAATGTTATGCTTATGATTGCGCTTAACAATCTAAACCGCCCATTGGAACTTACAATTGTTAGTGACGAGGATGGCCGCGATAAGCATATCAGTATAATTGAGAATGTTTCTTTTGAGAATAAAACATGGCAATATAGAATGACTGTAACCGACATCGATGATGTGCCTGCAAAAATGTTTTCAGACTATACTACTAACATAGCTTTGCAAGTATTCTGGAATCTTGATCCTATTGATGGAATATCAATATTGAATTTTTATAACATTGACAGAAACACAGACGAAAAATTCAAGGACACATATTATAGAGTAGATTATTCAGAAACAGGAAGCTTAGGCTATGATCAGCACATGGTTGTTACCGTTACCGGAATACCGTTGCCTCCGGCTAATGAGCACATATTCGGAGTATCAACAGTGAAAATGTTTGCAGGAAAAAAAGGAGATATAGTAAGTATATATGGAAACACAGAACACCCTAATGCACAATTCTTTACAGAACAGACTGGTTTTAACTGGGCTTTTGTTGCTGCAGGTTCAAAAAGTCTTGACATCGCAGTAGCAGAAGTTGGATTACCACCTGTTACTCTTGATGCCGACGACAGATACACATTACTTGAAGAATATTCAATTTACAATGTATTTCGCAATCAGATACTGTTAACATGGCCAACAATTGATACTGAAGTTCTTGATGCATATCTATATCACGCTCAAGCTCCCGGATACTTCAACCAATCCGGGTTTGTTCAGGGAGGCGAGGCTCCATCAAGCGCTTACGAACCACTTGAAGTTATTATTCAAACTCTTGCGCCATACAACCCTACTCATATAGGAGCTCTTGATGTAAGATTTCAGGAATAGTTAATAAATAAGTTTTTATTAAATGCAAAGGGGATCTAATAGAGTCCCCTTTGTGTTTTTAAGTGATTTTCTGAATTTTTCAAAATATGAATAAAAACTAAACAGATGTATTTTACGAGTGGAAAAGTATTATATCTTTGTTTTCTTATCATAAAAAAATGCTGAGCCGGTTTAACAACTTTCTGTATAAGAATTTTAGGTCATTTCTCGGCTTTTTCCCATTTATTTATAAGTATTTTAAAAATTCCAAAACAGCAAGAATACTGCTAATTATAGTTGTTATAAAGTTTTCAATTTTTTACGGATTTTTTAAAAGATACTACTTCCCTAAATACTTAAAGCCTAAATGGGAATCAGAACAACACAGAATAGAAGATGTAACAAATAGGATTATTAATACAAATAAAAAAACAGAAAATGATTGATGCAATTGACATTTCTTTGGTTGACTGGTCGAGAGGACAGTTTGCAATGACTGCTTTTTTCCATTGGTTTTTTATTCCACTCACAATAGGGATGACATATATTATAGCTGTTGCGCAAACAATATATGTAAAAACCGGAAATCCTGAATGGGAGAATGTTTCAAAGTTTTGGGCAAAGTTGTTTGGAATTAACTTCGCAATTGGTGTTGGTACAGGTATAATATTGGGTCTGGAGTTTGGAACAAATTGGGCAAATTATTCATGGATTGCCGGAGATATTTTTGGAGCTCCATTAGCTGCAGAAGGCCTAATGGCATTTTTACTCGAGTCAACTTTTATTGCTGTAATGTTTTTTGGATGGGGTAAAATCAGTAAAAAAGCACATCTGGTATCAGTATATCTTGTAGCTTTTGGCGCCAGCCTGTCAGCGTTATGGATTCTTGTTGCCAACGCATGGATGAATTATCCTGTTGGTATGGTATTTAATCCCGATACTGCTAGACATGAGATGGTTGATTTTTGGGCTGTTTTGTTATCTCCGGTAGCAATAAACAAATTTATTCATACTGTAAGCTCTTGTATTGCGATTGCTTCTTTTTTTATTATTGCTGTTAGCTCATATTATTTATTAAAGAAAAGATTCATTTTATTTGCTAAAAGAAGCATAATTGTAAGTTCAATATTTGGTTTGTTAGCTTCACTTTTGGTGGCATATACCGGCGATAATTCTGCATACTTTGCAGCAAAATTTCAACCTGCCAAGCTTGCTGCTATGGAAGGTCTTTATGATGGGAAACAATGTGCCGGTCTTGTTGCAGTTGGATTGCTTAACCCTAAGAAGAAAATTGGTGACGATAAGATTGATTTTATTTTCAAAATAGAGATTCCCTATGCCCTTTCTTATCTGTGTGAAAGAGATATTGATGCTTTTGTTCCGGGTATAAACGACATTGTATATGGAAATAAGGAGTACGGAATTATGTCTGCAGAGGAAAAAATGTCTAAAGGCAGAGTTGCTCTTGATGCTTTAGCAGACTATAAATATGCTGTAGCAGAGGGCAAAACAGAAGAGGCTCAAGAATTCAAGCAGATATTTGAAGAAAACTATCAATATATGGGCTATGGTAATATCAGAAGTCCCGAAAGTGTTATCCCTAATGTGCCAATGGTTTTCTATAGCTTTAGAGTAATGGTGATATTTGGGTTTTTGTTAATTGTAATTGCAGGACTGTTTTTATTTTTTGGCGTAAAAAATAAACTTGAAGGCAAGTCTTTACTGTTGAAGCTTGGAATTGCAAGTTTTCCCATGGCATTTTTATCTTCAATGGCAGGATGGGTTGTTGCTGAAGTCGGCCGACAGCCATGGACAATTCAGGGACTTTTAACAACATCTGTTTCAACATCAAATATTTCAACAACTGCAGTTATTGTAACATTTTGGCTTTTTGCACTTGTTTTATCGGTTTTATTTATAGCAGAAGTCAGAATCATGCTTAATGTAATAAAAAAAGGTCCGAAAGACCAGAAAGGAGAATAAAATGTTCGAATCTTTAACTCATTTTCAATTACAGCAATATTGGTGGCTAATTATGTCGTTTGTAGGCAGTGGATTAGTTTTTCTTTTGTTTGTGCAAGGTGGTCAAACTCTTATTGATGTTTTGGGGAAAACAGAATCTGAAAAAACCTTAATTATAAACTCTATAGGACGTAAATGGAAGTTTACATTTACAACTTTAGTTGTTTTTGCTGCAGGAATGTTCGCTTCGTTCCCTCTTTTTTATTCAACATCTTTTGGGGGTGCATATTATGCCTGGAAACTTTTTTTGCTTTGCTTTGTGTTGCAGTCTGTGGCATTTGAATTTCGTAAATTAAAAGGAAATATTTTGGGCAGCAGAACCTACGAGTATTTTTTATATATAAACGGATTTCTTGGCACATTCATTCTTGGGGCAGCAGTAGCAACTTTTTTTACAGGAAGTAGCTTTATTAGAGATGCCTTTAATTTATCATACTGGCAAACAGTATTTTATGGAATTGAGATTTTAGCCAATCCCACTAATCTTGCTCTCGGCCTGGCTGTCATGTTTTTGTCTAGAGTGCTGGGTGCTATGTACATTATCAATAATGTTGATGACGAAAACATTCGCAAAAGAGGAAGAAGTCAAGTGGGTTTTAATGCAATTGCATTTCTGATTTTTTTCCTTTATTTCTTTGTTAAAGTTCTTTTGGGAACAGGATATGCATATGATCCGGAATCAAAAATAGTGTTTATTGAGTCGTTTAAATATTTTAATAATTACCTTGAACTTCCAATAGCATCAATTATTTTGATTTTGGGGGTTTTGTCTGTTCTTTGGGGTGTCTTTATAACATGGTTTAGAAAAAGTGTTAAGGGAATATGGTTTAGCGGATTAGGAACTGTCCTTACTGTATTTTCTTTGTTTATGGTTTTAGGATTTAATAACACCGCCTTTTACCCGTCTTCAGTCGATTTGCAAAGTTCACTTACAATAGAAAATGCATCATCAAGTAAATACACTCTAACAATGATGAGCTATATATCATTGGTGGTGCCTTTTGTACTATGGTATATATTTTATGCATGGTCATTAATTGATAAAAGAAAAATTAATCATCAGGAATTAGAAAATGATGATCACAAATACTAACTTTATAATACTTGTATTACACTAAAAACAAATTATTTACGGATGAAAAAGATAATCTTACTTATTGTTTTAAGCCTTGTAATTACTTCGGTAAATGCTCAGGTTGGTGAAAATTTTATAATTGGTACCTGGAAAGTAGATGTAGATCATTTTGCAGGTCAGCTTAACGATGTTATTGAAGCAGAATTTCCAAATCCAACAACAGAAGAGGAACTTGAAGAACTCGAAATGACTCGCTTCTATGCAATGATGGTTCTTTCTGTTCTTGATGGATTAACCGTTACTTATCAGGATGATGAAACCTTTTTTGTTGTTCAATATTTAGATGAAGCCGAGGAGCCAAACATAATGACCGGCACCTGGTATATTTGGGATGGCATCCTGAATCAAGTATTTGACGCTGATGAGAAACTTGAAAGTTCGGAAATCCTTGAGCTAACAGAAGATGTTATGCTCTTAGAACTTAAATCAGAAGAAACCGGAGAATCTCAAGGGGTAATTAGATACCTAAAAGTTGAGTAGTATCTTTTATTTTAGCATTTTCACAAAGTTTTATAAAAGAGGCAATGCCACTCTGTTGCTAATCTCTGTGTATTTAAAAAATGAATAATTTTGCACCGGTAAAATAATCTTGGTGAGCAGAATTAAACCCTTTTTTACGGCTTTTCTTGTTAGCATCGTTGGGCTTTTGTGGCTCAATAATGTGCTATTTACACACTTTCACAAGCTCGAGGATAACTCTATTGTAGCTCACGCTCACCCATTTTCCAAACCTACTGCAAATAACCAAAGCGCCGGCCACCAGCATAGTAGCGAAGAGTTAATTATCTTAGATGCTTTGCTATTACTTTTTGCCTCTGCCGCGATTGTTTTTGTTATTATAAAAAGCAGTTTAAAAAGTGTTTTTACAGAGTTTAATTATAATCTATTCTTATCTCTTGAGCCAATTATTAAATCCAACAAGGCTCCTCCCGTTTTTTCTGTGGCATAATTAGCCAAAAACCTTTGCCTGCTTTTCAGGCGTGATTAATTAAAGTAGTTTAAAATATTGCAAAAGGCATATTTCATCATTATAGTATTTGAGGTGAATTATTAGACCCAATTGCAGAGTTACGTTAAATTTATGTTCAGAAAAATATTAGTTTTTAGTTTATTGATTTTTTGTATAATACAAACTTCGCTATCACATAAAAAAACAGATGCACATCTTATTGGTCATGTTGTAAACGGTGGTAAGCATATCCCATTTGCCAGCATCGCGTTATTAGGAACAACCATTGGAACATCAACGGATGAAACAGGGCATTTTAGGATTATTAATGTTCCTGAAGGAACTTATATTATTAGGGCTTCAGCATTAGGTTATAAGCCTATTGAAAAAGAAATTACAGTTGTATCGGGTATAACATTGGAAATCAATTTTAATATGGAAGAGGATGCCATTGGTTTGGATGAAGTAGTAGTGACAGGCGACAGGAATGAAGTTCGCCGCAGGGAATCTTCTGTTATTGTTAACATTGTGGCTCCCAAAACCTTTACGTTAACCCACTCTTTAGTAATTGGCGAAAGCCTTAATTTTACTGCCGGATTGCGCATGGAAAACAATTGTCAGAATTGTGGATTTACGCAGTTGAGGATGAACGGTCTTGAAGGTCCATATTCCCAGATTCTAATAAATAGCAGACCAATATTCAGTGGCTTGGCCGGAGTTTACGGATTAGAATTAATTCCATCAAATATGGTTGAACGAATTGAGGTAATTCGTGGTGGTGGCTCAGCTCTTTATGGTAGTAATGCTATTGCCGGAACTGTAAACCTTATTCTCAAAGATCCAATTTCAAATTCTTATGAAATAGGGTTCAATGGAGGCTTAATGGGCATAGGTCTTAATGATGCCGAAAGCTATGTTCCCGACAATTCTATGAATTTTAACGCCACTGCCGTTTCTTCAGATATTAAAACAGGTCTTTCTGTTTTTGGGTTTTTCAGAGACAGAAAACCTTTTGATGCCAACAATGACGGTTTTTCGGAATTATCTTCCATAGATAATATAAGCGTTGGAGCAAGAGCATTCCATAGATTTAATCATAAAAGTCGATTAAGTGCTGATATATTTAAAATCAAGGAAAGCAGGAGAGGCGGTGATTTGTTTGATTATCCTTTGCATAGCGCAAATATAGCCGAAGCTGTTGACCATAATATTACCACCGGAGCACTCACCTTCGACAGGTTTTTAAGGGGCTTGGATATGTTGTCTGTTTTTGCATCTGCTCAGCATGTTGAAAGAAATTCATATTACGGTGCAAATCAATCTTTAAGTGATTATGGATTCACAACAGACCTAACATATAATGTTGGTGCTCAGTATAAAATGCAATTTGATGGTGCAGGGGCTGTATTTGGTTTAGAGAATCAGGGAGGCTTTTTAAATGACAAAAAACTAGGTTTTCCGGATTATGAAAATGCAGTTATAATTAATGGAGAAATTACGGAAGTTCCATATAACGAAAATGTTATAGTTGCTAATCAGGTATTAAATATTTCAGGAGTTTTCGCTCAGGTTGACTATTCTTATAAAAAGTTTAAAACAACAGCAGGAATAAGGTTTGACCATTATCGTATTACTGATGTAGAGAATTCTGAAAATGATATTACGGGAAATATTTTAAGCCCGCGAATTACATTAATGTATGATGCCTCAAAAAACATTCAGAGTAGGGTTAGTTATGCAAAAGGCTATAGAGCACCTCAGGTTTTTGATGAGGATTTGCACATTCTTACATCCGGATCTAGGCAAATAATTCACAGAAATTCTCCCGGTTTGAAGCAGGAGACAAGTCATAGCTTTATGGCATCTGTAGATTTAAATCATTCATTTGGAAATACTATTGCAGGGTTGCTAGTTGAGGGGTTTTATACAATTCTTCAAAATCCTTTTGCAAACGAATATGGAGAAATTGATGAAAACGGAGTTGTTGAATACACAAGGGTAAATGCCGAAGAAGGCGCATTAGTCAGAGGAGTCAACACTGAATTTACAGTTGTTCCATCGGAGAACCTATCTTTTAAATTTGGATATACAATTCAAAGCAGTATGTTTGAGGAAGAACAAGAGTTTAACGAAAGAAGGTTTTTCCGCACACCAAAGGATTACGGGTTCTTAACTGCCGAATGGAAACCTTCAGATAAAATTTCTATTAGTACTTCAGGCACTTACACCGGCAAAATGCTTGTGCCGTATTTTGGTCCTGAAATAGACAATCCGGAAGAAGGCGAACTCAGAATTAGCAGTCGATTTTTCGATATGGGCATTAGAGTTGGTTATGATATAAAGGTAAATGGTTCTATTATGCAATTGTTTGGCGGAGTGAAAAACATCTTTAACTCTTATCAGCGAGATTTTGATTCAGGAATTGAAAGAGACCCCGGATATATTTACGGCCCCAATCAGCCCAGAACTATCTATTTTGGATTGAGATTAGGGAATAGGCTGAGGTAAAACCATAGAGAGGGAAAGTTTTGGTAAAAAAGAAGTTTTATTGAACCATTAAAAAATTTGTTTGTTATATTTGTGTAAATATCAATAGATTAAATTGTTATGGTTCGAAATACATTTAGAATTGCATTAACTTTTTTGTTAGGGCTTCTGGTTTTCACTGCTTGTATTCATTATAGAAAAACAACTGATAGAATTTATGAAGATTACCCTGAAATCAGGGCAATTGAATTTGAATACAAGGATAGAAACCTTAGTTATATTAGTCTTCTTCGTAACGACAGCTTTCCTACTCTTTTCTTTCTGCATGGTTCTCCCAGTAGCTTGAATGTGTTTAATGTTTATTATAAAGACTCAGAGCTTGCAAAATGGGCAAACATTATTAGTGCCGACCGACCCGGATACGGTTTTTCAAACCCCGGTCGTGCTGAAAGGTCAATTAAAAGGCAGGCGGAAAAAATGTGGAAAATTCTTGAGAATGAAGATTATCCAAGGCCATTATACATTATAGGTGCATCATATGGTGGCTCTGTAGCCGCAAGAATGGCTATGATGCATCCCGATAAAGTTGATGGAATATTTTTTATTTCAGCATCTTTAGCTCCGGGGCTTGAAACTACTTATCCTATTAGTTATATTGTCAGATTTCCTCCGTTTAGATGGATGTTGCCCTCTATGATAAAAGTTGCTAATGATGAAAAGCTTTCTCACTTTGAAGCTTTAAGTGAAATGCAGCCATATTGGGATAGAATTAAGTCGCCTGTTGTTTTTCTTCAGGGCGCAGAAGATAATTTGATTTTTCCGGAAAACGTCACCTTCGCAAAAAGTCAATTGGTTAATGCTCCATACATAGAATCTCATATTTTAGAAGGCGAAGGGCATTTTCTACAATTAAAGTATAAAGATTTTATCCTGGAAAGGCTTAGAAGCTTGATTGAAACCAACTTTAGAGTTGTTGAAAATGAGGTATTGGATATTTCAAGAAATTAAAACTTCTTGACGTACACTAGTTTGCTATCCCCCTGCTCATAAAAATCTTCATAAACATGCTTTAATTCGTAGCCGGATTTGAGATAAAATTTCTGTGTTGGCTCGTATAATGGCTTTGAAGATGTTTCAATATAAATAGCTTTTCCAC
Source organism: uncultured Bacteroidales bacterium (assembly GCA_964601515.1). Classification (GTDB taxonomy): domain Bacteria; phylum Bacteroidota; class Bacteroidia; order Bacteroidales; family UBA7960; genus PWND01. The sequence continues at coordinate 11,582 of CAZRNU010000010.1, forward strand.
CTTTCATTCTAACGTATTCCTCAGTTTTCTGAAGTAGCATTTTTCCTAAGCCCCTGTTTTGGAATTCTTTGCCTGTAACAATCCAGTATAAATCATAACTAATCAACGAGCAAGGTATTACTCCGAAACAAACATATGCTGCTACTTCGCCATTTACTTCCGCGAACACAAAATCATATCCGCTTTCATTTCCTAGCTTTACTCTTTCTTCAACTATTTCAGTTGCAACTCCAACTTCGTCATCTCTGAAAAACCCTGTAGATATTACCAGACTTTCGACAGCCTTTATGTCATTTTCAAACACATCGGTGCGAAAAGTTATGTTTTCATCTTTCATTTAATACAATCTTTTATCACAAACTCAATTATATCTTTAAAATCAAATCCGGCTTTTTCGGTAGCAGCAAAAAAACCTGCGTCGGGCGAAAGGCAAGGATTAGCATTAGCTTCAAGAACGAAGATATTCTCGTTTTTATCAACCCTGAAATCCACCCTTGCATAGCCATGCAAATTGAATATTTCCCAGCATTTAGCTGTGATTTTTTCAAGTTTATTAATTAGGGCATTGTCATTTTTGCCAAATTCAAATGTTCTTTGAGTGTTTTTATATTCAAATGACTCTTCTTGCCACTTGGCCTGATATCCTATAATTGTAGGCTTTTCTTCAGGGAAATTTATAAACTTAATTTCAGCCGGAGGTAATACTACTGATTTGTTTTTGCCGGCAAATATCGAAATATTAAACTCTCTGCCCTCAATAAACTCTTCAACAAAGAAGTTGTTGCCATATTTCTTTCTGTAGTTTTCGAGTTTGTCAGTTTCTTTTCCCGGAAATACGCTGTTGTCATCAATGCCTACCGAAGCGTCTTCATAAATAGGTTTTGCAATATACCTTGTGTCAGGCTTTAAGTCATCACTTTTTGGTGCCAAATGCCAGTCGGGTGTTAAAACATCATGAAACCTCAATAATTGTTTTGCAAGAGGTTTGTTGGTTGTAATTATCATTGCTTCAGCACCTGAGCCTGTAAATGGAATTTTGAGGCTTTGCAGAAGAGCCGGGGCAAAATGTATAAGCTCTGCTTTGCCATCAACACTTTCTACCAGATTAAAAACGAAGTCAGCGTTAGATTTCAGAATTGTGTTTTTTGTTTCCTCAAGATTGAAGCCAAATGAAGCTCTCTCAGTTTTATAGCCAAGCTTCAATAGGGCATCTTCTACAACTTCAGCCTGATCAAGTACGTCTTGCTCGTCGGGCGTGGGTATTTCAGATAACTGATTTAACAGGATTAAAGCTCGTTTCATTATTGTTTGCTATTCAGTTTTTTAATAGCTGAATCCATTATCATTGAAAGCAGTTCTTTATAGCTAATTCCGTTTAATCTTGATAAGATTGGCAAATCAGAATGTATTGGATTTAAACCGGCAAGAGGATTTACCTCTATGAAGCTTGGTAATCCGAAGTCGTCGCATCTCACGTCTATTCTTCCTCCATCTTCGCAGCCAAGGGCTTTCCATGCAGAAAGTGCAAGTTTCTCTGATTGTTTTACAACATCTTCTTTTACATTTTTATACTCAACAAGCTTTTCATATTCCGATTTATTTGTATAAGAATATACATTCTGTTCGGCATTATCATTGAGAAGAATCTCCATAGACCCAACAACTTTTGCATCACTGGCGGTGCCTACAATTCCAACCGTAAATTCTCTACCGCTCAGAAATTTTTCCACCAATACCGGTTGTTTGAATTTTTCTAAAATGTAATTGCAAACATCTTTAAGCTGATTGTATGATGTAATTACCGATCGCCCGTCTATGCCTTTACCGGTGCCTTCCCCCAGTGGCTTTGCGAAAAGAGGCAATGGAATATTAACTTTTTCAGCATCCTGAGGGTTGTAAACAACAGTAAAATCGGGAGTAGCAAGTCCGAAATCGCGAATTACTCTTTTTGTCATAGCTTTATCCAGCGTAAGAGATAAAACCAGAGGGTTTGAGAAAACATAAGGAATGTTGTAAGCATCTAGAAGAGCAGGAACTTGAGCTTCACGACCAATTCCATACATTCCTTCACAGATATTAAAAACAATATCCCAAGTTTTTCCATTTACAAGAGCTTCAGCAAGTTGTTTAACATTGCCAATTCTCTCGGTTTTATAGCCCAATTCATTAAGAGTTGATTCAATACCCTCAATAGTGTCTTCCTTGTCGAATTCGGCTGTTTCTTCTTCAGAAAAGCCCATTTTAAGGTATTCGGATTTTAAATCGTAAGTAAGTCCTACTTTTATCATATAAAGTTGCTTAATCAATCCGGATAAACATATTCGTTTCCTTCAAAATTTCTCAGTATGAGGCCATTATCGTTTCTGCCGACAACATATTCAGGTAATATCGGAATTTTTCCGCCCCCACCCGGAGCGTCGATTACGTAATGAGGAACAGCATATCCTGATGTAAAACCTCTGAGTCCTTTTATAATTTCAAGACCTTTTTCAACAGGAGTTCTGAAATGACCCGATCCCGGAATAGGGTCGCACTGGTATATATAATAAGGTCTGACTCGAACTTTCAACAACTCATGGAAAAGCTTCTTGAAAGTTGGAACATTATCATTAACGCCACTAAGCAAAACAGTTTGACTTCCCATAGGAATGCCTGCGTCGGCCAGCATATTGCATGCTTTTTTTACTTCAGGAGTAATTTCGTCGGGATGTGTAAAATGAATGCTCATGTATAGAGGATGATATCGTTTTAGAATTCTCACCAAAGATGGAGTAATTCTTTGTGGTAAAACTGCAGGTACTTTTGTTCCAATTCTTATAATTTCAACATGAGGAATTGCTCTCAGTTGAGAAAGTAAAAACTCGATGTGACAATCGGGAAGCGTTAGTGGGTCGCCACCTGATAGTATTACATCTCTTATTTCAGGGTGGTTCTTAATGTAGTTAATGGCTTGCAGCCAATCATTTCGTTTTATTATGTGGTCTTTATCTTTTGCAACCATGTGAGATCTGGTGCAATATCTACAATATGCACTGCAAAAGTCGGTAACCAGAAATAACAGTCTGTCGGGATATCTGTGTACCAGGCATTTAGCAACGCTATCGTGAGTTTCGCAAAGAGGATCTTCGGCTTCACCTTTAGACATAATTAACTCGTCCATCACAGGAACAACGGTTTTTCTAAGAGGGTGATCCGGGTTAAATTTACTTAAAAGACTGGCATAATAAGGAGTAATTCTAATAGGCAAATTTGTATTTTGTCCGGCAACAGCAAGTTCATCCTGAGATAGGTGAAGAAAGGTTGATAAGTCTTTGATTGATTTAAAGCTATTGCGAAGTTGCCAATGCCAGTTATTCCAGTCAGCTTGTGAGGTGCCGGGGAAGCGATTTGTAATGAATGCCTGCGTAACCTGATTTGGAGGGCAAGGTTGTTGCAGATTTACCTCAGCTTGTTCTATTCCACCATATGGCAGTGGAGGTTCCTGGTCGTCAGCTTCACCTGAAGCAGACGCCCAAACATTCTTTTTTAAGGCTTTCATTTTTAATTATATACACATAAATTTTTTGCATAATTAATTAAGTTAATTAACGATTTGATTACCTGATTATTACAAAGAGTTTTTAAATCCCTTTAAACTCTCAAATATTGCTGCAATTTTAGATATTTTTTTAATCAGTGTAACATTGTGATGAAATTTTTATTAACACGCATAACCCTTGATTATCAGTGGCATGCGCACTCTTATCAACTATTAGATTATAAAACTCTAGAAAAAACATTCAGATTTTCATTATTATTTTGAAAAACATAAAAAAACCGTGCTTAATAAGAAGCACGGCACAAAAAATTAGAGAGAACATTATTTAATTAGTGGGATTTAATTTTTTATAAATTTTGAACTAAGTCTCTTATTATCAATTGTTTCAATAGTAATAAAATAGATTCCTTCTGGTAAGCTTGAAACAGTTATGCTGTTGTTGTTTATTTTTATTTTATCATTGACAGTCTTTCCATTAATATCATACACAAATATTCTTTCTATTTTTTCAGAATCAAACGAAATATAAAGATAGTCGCTGGTTGGAATAGGGTACACACTATAGCTATAACTACTGTAAATTGTTTCGACTCCAATCGGAGTAACATAGTAGCATGCAGTGGTATCCACACAGCCATTTTGCGTTATCTCAACAGCAAAACTTCCGAACGTTTCTGGCGAAAATGTTTGTTCATTTGCACCGTAAATAGGTGAAAAATCAAAACAGTTTAACCACTGATATTCGCCTTCGGCAATGGCTGTTAGGCTATTTGTATTCTCAGTAACACTTAAATCTATCTGATGAACGTATAAATTAGTGAACACAATGCTGTCGTTGCCAAATGCGGTTATAAGGGTGTCGATATAAAGTCCTGATTCAAACTGAAAATCATTCTGAATGTAAATGCTATCACCAAAACAAATCTGAATATTCTGATGAGAAACTTTTGGAGTTAGTACTTCGAGAAGTGTTGGGTAGTAGGGGTGTTCACCTGTTATTCCGCTAAATGTATGCTTATTTTGTAACTCATTGACATCAGGGTCGTACTCAAACAAAACACCATCATTATACCCGGTTCCAAAGTATGTTGTACCATACATTTTCCCATTTGATACCTTAGTTAAATTTACCATTTGCCAGCCATTGCCCCAGGGCAATTGTTTTAGATGTGTGTAGGTATTTGTTTCTGTAGAAAACTTATATATTGCTCTATCTTCTGCGCCTCCATAGGTATAACCATGGGCTATTCCATAAAAACTTCCATCACCATCAGGTATAAGGTTTCCTAGTGGGCCTCGCCCAATATCATCGCCCTGAGTGAAATTATAGACTACAGAATATTCATTGGTTTCTGGATTAAATGAATAAACCACACCGTTTGAGTACTGCCCTCCAAACATTGTAGTGCCGTATAACAACCCATTTGGTGCTTGATAAAATGAGCTGTTTGGATGCCCACCGGTTGCATCGGCAAAATGGCGAATAGTTGTGAACTCATGCTGGTTATAATCAAACTTAAAGAGAGTGCCTCTATCATTGTTACCCGAGTATCCCATAACTCCATACAAAACACCCTGTTCAACTTCAAGCATGTGCGAAAAACACACATTTCCATTGGCATAAGTTAGGTCGTGTAGTTTTATCAATGTTTCCTCTTCGGGGTTAAACTCGTAAATTGTACCTAAATTGTATTCTCCACCGTTTGCAGTAATTCCGTATATACGGCCGTTTTCTGCAATAATTAACTCGCTTGACGGTGTGCTGCCGGATTCTGAGTATTTGAAATGATGCAGAGGAGTATGCTCGCGACTAACCATGTTATATTTATAAAAAACTCCATGATTGTAGCGACCGCCATAAGGAGTCGCTCCGTATAATGTATATTTATCATATTGTATAGGAGCTTTATGTGGCCCTTGCCCATTAATAGAACTCTCAAAATTCAATAGGACCCTCAGAGCGTTTTGATTAAAATCATATTCAAACAAGGTTCCATAATCAGTAGTTCCTCCATCCGAAGTTAGACCATATAACTTCCCATTTGAGGCAATTAAAGGAGTCCCAATAGGGTAAATAATCTCATCAACATCTGTAACTTCCCAGCTGTACACTTGAGTATAATGAGCTAACACCTCAAATAAATCCTGTTCCGGATCGTAGCAAAACAAAGTTCCTGTGTTGTTTTCTCCGCCTTTCTTACACATTCCATATAGTAGTCCATTGGATGAAAGAGTTAAACTCCCATAAACGTTTCTTCCGGTTGTTTCGCTAATAAAGTGCACTTTTGTTGAAACAGTAAATTCATCGGGATTAAACTCCAATATTGTTCCATTATTATATTCGCCACCCCAAGAAGTGGTTATATAGAGCATTCCATTCGGGGCTTCAACTAGGTTGCCATAAAGACCACCTCCATTCACATCTGATTGTAGAGAGATGATTTGAAGCATCTCCTGATTTTCCAAGTCGAACTCGAAAATAGTACCATTGTCGTGATCACCACCTTGTGATGTTAAACCAAAAACCCTTCCGCTACTTGCAATGGTTAAACCACCATAGGGGTAACTGCCATCGGTATTGGTAAAGTGGTACAAATCCAAATATTGTTCTTGCTGAATATCAAACTGAAAGATCACACCACAATCGTTTTCTCCTCCTCCATAGGTCATTCCAAGAAGTTTCCCATCCTCAAAAACTAGGCTGCCGAAAGGTAGGCTACCTGTACCGCTGTTAAAATGGTGGAGTACAGTATAAGTTGAGTCTGCCAATACAAATTTATAGATTACACCTTCATAGCTATCGCACTCGCTGGTAGTGCCATATAAAATGCCGGGTTCTACCTCTATGGGTGCTGCAGTCGCATAATTGCCTGTTGTTTCTTCAAATGAGTGAATTACATTATAGGTATTTGTGTTTAAATCGTACTGAAACAGAACGCCATCTCCATTCAAACCTCCGCCTTGGCTTACACCATAAATTTTTTCGTTTGATGCTTGAGTAAGTGTAGAATATGTGAATTCGTAACCCATGATTTTTGGAAAATGATACTCTACAGTGTAGTTCTCTCCATTAATATCGGTTGTGAACAGCACTCCGGCATCATACTTGCCCCCTTGTTCGGTTGATCCCCAAAGCTGCGGCTGGGCTTGCACTTTTACTGCTAAAAATAGTGTTGAAATCAAATATAATGTAATAAATTTCTTCATTCGCTTAATTATTATGTTTGTATACAATCATTATTTAAATGCACAGCAAGTTTTTCCTGCTGTGCATTTTTTTCGCTAATTTGCCTTTGGTATCTGCGCTCCATAGCCTTCAACTGCTCCGAACAATTTTAGGCTTTCTTGCCATGGATATTTGTTGGCAAAGAATGATATTTTTGCTGTACCTGTTGCTTGTTGAGGTAATCCTAGTATAGACCTAATCTGATTCCAGTCAGAATTTGGATCATATTCCATTGCTACTTCGGCGGCCATATTAATAAAATGCGACAAATATGCCTGATTTAATGGAAGCTTTTGTATCAGTCTTTTGTTGCCTTCTAAACTGGCTACAAAATCAACATCTTCAAATTGTTCTACGGTAATATAAACTCTTTTATTATGAATGCTAGTATGAACATCGTTTTGTCGGTTGTTAACAAAAAGATTATTGTTTAAATGAAGCGTTGCTCCATTATAATCTAGAAACCTTATTGCTGCATCCGAAGCGTATGAAAAAATATTATTGTGAATGTTATACACTGCATTTGGTTTTAGCCAAATTGCACATCCCAGATTGTTGTTCACGAAAGTCGTTCCATATGTAAAAGCAAATGTATTGTTGGTAATTTCAATTTCTTTTGCATCTTGACGTGGGCTTGTTAGAACTCCGCAATCAATACCTGAATGAGCTACGTTAATAAACACATTATTGTCAATTAGTATTTTACCGGGCATATTTTGGCGCTGAGCAATTGAAACTCCGCCATAGCTTATATTGATAAAAGTGTTATTTCTGATAGTTACGTTGTTTCCTACTATTCTTATTGCTGAACGTTGAGGTGTGCCCCCGGTATTAGTAAGGTTTAGATAACCTGTTTCAACTCCTTCGGGTGCGTTTTGATTATAGCTGTTTTGTTCGCCCATATCAATCATTAGTCCGTCAATCACCACATCTTGTGTTTCGGTGATGTATATTATAGTTTGTTTGCCGGAGCCTGATTTTGGTTTTGTTCTTATAATTGTAGGCGTATTAATAGGGTCGCGTTTGCTAAAATCCGCATTAAATCCACCATATATTTCCATTGGCTTCTTAATTTCGAAGTACCCAACTTCAAAGTTTCCAAAGTAAACACCCTCAGCAATGTAAATCTTATCATAATCGCCTGCTTCGTTTATAGCTTTGTCAAACTCTTTGTAAGGTGAATCTTTTGTTCCAGGATTTTTATTTGCTCCTTGAGGCGAAACGTATATTATTTTGCCTTCAGGTTTTGATGCAGTTGTTTCCGTAGTCGCAGTTTTTGGTGTTTCTGCTTGCTGGGTTTCTGTTTTTTGTTCTTTTTCATTAGTTTCTGTGACTGCTTTTTTTACATCTTTTAACCTGTTAACGTTTCCAATTTGTGCAAAAACGCTTGTTGTCGTAAATAAGCTAATAATTGTACTTAATAATGCAATTGTAATTTTCTTTTTCATTTTTTTTGGTTTTTAATGGTTTGAGTATTTTTATGATGCAAAACTCGCCAAAACCAATAAAACAGATTTGCACTATTGTTTTGAAAACTGATACTATTGTTTTTTGCTCTGTAATAGATTGATATAAAGCAATATAAAAAGATTATTCCTCCATCATTTCGGTAGGAGTAATATTGAACTGAGTTTTAAATACTCTGTTGAAGTATGATAAGTTGTTAAAGCCCACATCGTAAGCTATTTCTGAAATAGAGCCTGATTTATTCTTAATTAATTGAGCAGCTCGTTTTATTCTAATCGTATTAATAAACTCGGTAGTTGATTGATTTAGAAGGGATTTTAACTTATTGTGAAGTGCCGAACGACTTATACCGGCCAAAGAACAAAGTGTTTCAACGGAAAAGTCGGGGTTCGACATATTCTCCTCAGTAATTTTCAGAATTCGGGAAATAAACTTCTCATCCAAAGAGTTTGTTGTAATCTCTGAAGGATTTACTATAATTGATTTTTTGTATTTTTCTCTAAGCTTTTGTCTAAGTTTAATCAAGTTCTGGATTCTGGCGCTAAGTTCTCTATAGCTAAATGGCTTAGTAATATAATCATCAGCCTCAATTTCTAGCCCATGTATTTTGCTGTCTTCAGATGCTTTTGCTGTAAGTATTATAATTGGGATATGACTGGTTTCTTCCTTGTTTTTTAGTGTTTTAACCAACTCGAATCCGTCAACCTCAGGCATCATAACATCAGTAATTATTATATCAGGAATTTCTTTTGTGGCAACTTCAATTCCAAATTTCCCGTTTTCGGCTTCCAAAACTTTATAGCTTTTATTCAAATTGCTGCAAATAAATGCTCTTAATTCTTCATGATCTTCAACTACCAGAATCTTTTCTTCAAATGTGCTATTATCCATTACTATCTTATCGGGCAAACTGTAATCAATATTTGGTTCATCCGATTTTGAGTTAGAATCTTTTTCTGAAAAATCATATTCTGAATCATCAAAGAAGTCTGAGGTTATGGGTAGTTTAATTTTAAACTCACTTCCAACTCCGATTTTTGACTCTACAGTTATTTCTCCTTTATAAAGAGTAATAAGCTCTCTAACAAATGCTAATCCAATTCCTGAACTAAGATTTTTTGATGGAACATTGCTGTCAATCATATAAAATCTGTCGAATATATAAGGCAGTTTTTCTTTTTCAATCCCCTTGCCGGTATCAGAAACTGTGATTTCTATATAGTCGGCATTTTGCTTTGTTAATGATATTTTAATTTCTCCTTTAACGGTATTTTTAAGAGCGTTGGAAATTAAGTTAAACATAATTCTCTCTAACTTGTCCTTGTCAAAGAGACCATTAATGTTCTTTTCTGCCTTGCAAATTATATCTATTCCTTTGTCGCGTGCGTGCGAGGTAAACATTTCTGTTATAAAATCAATTTCACTAGAGATATCTCCTTTTTGAAAATTAATCTTCACAACACCTTTCTCAATCCTTGATATTTCAATTAGCTGGTTTATTAGTCCCATAAGTTTATGGGCGTTATTCAACATAAGTTGTAATGATTGTTTTATCTCTTCATCTTTGCTTTGATATAAAAGTTGGTCGAGCGGACCCATAATTAAGGTCAGAGGAGTGCGGAATTCGTGCGATATATTTGTGAAAAATCTGGATTTTAATTGGTCCAGTTCTTCAAGTTTTACTTTTTGTTCTTGCAGGATTATATTTTTAGATTCGATTTCCTTTTGCTTTTCTTCAATTTCTTTGTTCTTTCTGGTTAGAAGCAAGTTTATTTGCTGTTTTTCCTTATATCTTTTATAAATGAGAATTATAAAAAACACCATTATCAATAGAAAAGCAAATGCTGTGACAATAAAATACTGTTGGCGAGCTAATTTGTTTTGGTTAATAATTTGCTCTTTATTAAGAAGTTCAATTTCTGATTCTTTTTTGTCTGTTTCGTATTTTGCAAGTAATTCGGATAATTGTTTTTGCTTTTCAATATTGTAAATTGAATCAGTAATAATGATGTATTCATTCAAATATTTTATCTGATTGTTTTTATCTCCTGTTTTTTGATATGATTTTGCAAGGAAATTGTAGTTGTTTTTTAATAATTGCAAATATCCTCCTGCGCTTGCCAATAGAGATGATTCTGTTAGAAACTTAATGGCATTTTTAAAGTTTGATGTTTTAAAATATGCTGTTCCTAATCCTGAAAATGCATGAGCTAAAGATTTATCGTCTTTTATTGTTTCGGCAATTTCTTTTGCTTTATAATAAAGTGCCAAGCTTTGTTGGAGGCTGTCAATAGATTGCAGCACATCGGCTCTTCTTAAAAAGGTTTGAGCTAATCCTTGCATGTAACCAATTCTTTCGAAAGTTGATGCTGATTCATTCAACAACATTAATGCAGAATCTATTTTCCCGGTTTTCTCATAAACTGCACTCATACTTAATCCGGAGTAAGCATAACCAAAGTAATTTTCAATCTGCAGTTCAATTTCTCTAGCATTTTTAAAATACCTTAGAGCTTCTTTATAATTGCCTTCTTCAAAATGTATGCTGCCAATATTATCTAAATTAGTTGCTAATGCTCTTTGGTTTTCCGCTATTGTATTTAGATTTAAAGCCCTGAGAAAATAATTGAGAGCTTTACTTCTATTGCCCCATTCTTTATAAATAGTACCTACATCATTTAAACATACTGCAGCATCTGACGGGATAGACAGTGTGTCCATCATTTCATATCCTAAAAGATAGAATTCAATAGATTTTTCAAAATTCCCTCTGGCATAAAAAAGAGTTCCAAGGTTAGAATAACAGTTTGCAATTCTTTCTTCATTTTCAAGTTTTAAGAACAGATCTAATGATTTTTCATAATATTCCTGTGCTTTATCAAAATCATTTTTATACCAATATGCAGTTCCTATAATATTTGTACAAGATGCAATTCCTTCATTATCGTTAAGGTTTATAGCAGTAAAAAGTCCCTTATTAAAATAATAAAGAGCACTGTCAATTTCACTTAATACAACAAATGATACTCCAATGTCTTGAAATATTCTAATCAGTAAATCTTTTCTGTTTAGTTTGTTAGCTAAATCTTCAGCTCTTTTTGCCAATTGCAAACTGGCTTCAGGATTATTGAAATACGATAATGAGTGAATCTCATGTAAGATTGAGATTTTTTCTAAGTCAGAAGCTTTTAATAAAAGATTATTTAGGCTGTCTACTTTTTCTTGCTGGGCAAAAGTTAAGCCTATATTGGAAATTGTCGTAATTATTATTACAGTAAAATATGTGGCAAATATCCTCAATAGTAGAATGTGTTTCGATTAGAGAATGCAATTTACAAAATATTGAAACAAAAATATTGTTTTTTGGCAATAATAACTATTTTGTAACGCTACTGAATCCAATCAGACAATAAACTTTTTACTAATTGGTTGTTTCCAATACCTTCCGAAAACAGTTGTGTTGCTTTTCCTTCATTGTCGTAAAATGCAAAGTGTAATTTGCTCGATTTTGTATCAACAAGAAAAATGGCAGTTGAATTATACCATCCTAGTTTTTTGTCATCAATTTTTATTGCACTTTTTACTCTTATGATATTGTCTTCTACCTTTTCTATATTATGGTCTTGCAAAAGCCAGAAGTAAGCCGAGTCGAAATAATCTTCTCTTGTGAATAGCTTTTTAAGTCGCGACTGAATGTTCTCATCTTCAATAAACAGTGAAGAAAACTTTCCGGCATAGTGTATTGCGTATGAGATATCGCCGGTTCCTATATATTTGGGCCAATGCTTCAGCTCTTCAGGATTTTCAGCTGCGTAATATGCTAAATATGCATCGTAATTGAAATGCTCATTTCCTTCTTCAATTTCTTGGCCGGGTAAGCTCTCTACTTTTGACATAAAATTTTCATTATCCATTAGTGGCATTATATAATCATTAAAGAAAAACAATGCTTCATTAAAACCGGCTTTTGATTCATCATCTACTTCAATATCAATATTTTCTTCTGTTGCTGTGTTTGTTTGAATTATATGAATCAACTTATCTTTTTCGGCATAAAATACTGTTTTTTCATTTATTTCAGTGAGCAATGATTCAATCAAGAAAACAGATTTATCTTTAATGTAAAACCTTTGCTGCCAAGTTTCCCCCATAGCTACAACAAGAAATGCTTCATTATCATAAAAAACATCAGCTTGCCAATCTTCTTGAAAAATATTGTAAGATTTTGAAGCTGAAATTATATTATCAATTTCTGCTTTCAGCCTATCAAGTTCCTTTTTACTGGAAGAGTTTTCTTCTTTAGAATCACATGATGAAAATGCAAGGCACAATGCAATGCAGATTAATGAAATTAGGCGAGTATGAGGTTTAGTTTTCATAGGTTAATGTATTTAATTATACACTTTTAACATTAAGTTTTGCAAAAATAAGATATTAATTCAATGGAATTGAGCATCCAACAAAAAGCCAATTGAAAATCGCAAAATAGTCGTTAAAGGCTATATGTGCATCTCCAAGAAATTGCTCGGGTTTGCGATTTTTATAAACGTGAAAAAACCCGTCAATAGCAGGGATTTCAACAAAAGCATATTCAAAAAAAGTAAACCTGAATTTTCCGCCAATGCCTATGGATGCTGTTTTTAAATCATAATCCTCATTGATAAGATGATTATAAAACTTCCAATTGTTATAACCAATACCAACCGACATAATTGGTTGAATTTTTATTCTTTTAAAATTCCATGTATAATAATAATCTAGGTGCAACCTTTGTACATTGAGATTCCCGGTAACTCCAGTAAAGTCGCCTTTATATGCCGGGGAAGGATCTTGGAGATGTTTCTCGCTGAGTTCAACATTCATGCCGGTATATCTTAAGCCCCAAGTAGTTACAGAATCGATTCCAAAAGTTGTTCCCGCAAAAAATGTATAATTGTCAGGCCCAAGGTTTCTAAATGAATTCTGGCTGAGTTCATAAACTTCAACACCAAAGAAAACAGACTTTGGTAATTTACTTTGAGCTAATGAGTTATGATGTAAGAAGCTCAAAAAAGCCAATGCTGCAAATAATAAATTCTTTGTCATATTATAATTTTTTTAACGAAACTTCATCAAAATCGCAATTAATCCATTCATCATCTAGTGTGGCACCAATCTTTTTATATAAATCAATTGCCGGAGTATTCCAGTTTAATACTTGCCATCTGAGGCGTTTGCAATTTTCTGTCTTTGCAATTTCAAAAATTTTATCGAGCAACATTTGCCCTACACCTTGGCCTCTGTATTCTTCCTTAACATACACATCGTCTAAGTAAAGAGATTTTCCTACCCAAGTGTAATATGCGAAGAAATACAGTGCAAACCCAATTATATTCTTATCTTCATTTTCTGCAACGAAGCAACCGAAAAGGTCTTTTTCGGTTTGCATTTGTTCAATTGAATTAGTAACTTTTTTCGGAGCTTTTTCAAAAGTTGCAAGCTCGTTTATCATCTGCAATATTGCAGGGAAATCTGCTTCTGAGGCTGTTCGGATGTTTGTTTTCATTTTTTTTCGTTTTTTCCCTATGGCGTTGCCATGGGCTGAATTAATCTGCCCTTTCAGGGCACTGCTGTTTTGTTATTTCTTCGTCCCAAGGCGTTGCCATGGGCTGAATTAATCTGCCCTTTCAGGGCGCTGTTGTTTTGTTATTTCTTCGTCCCTAAGGCGTTGCCTTGGGTTGAATTAAATTGCCCTTTCAGGGCGCTGTTGTTTTTCTACGTTTTCGGGCTGAAAGCCCAGTTTATTATAGCCTGAGGCAAGGCCTCGGGTAAATGAATTTGCGTAATTATTTCGCCCTGAAAGGGCAGCTTAATATCCAAATTAATTATCAAACATTTATCAATCCCATACCACCTTCAGATGTTTCCTTGTAGATACTCGGAAGGTCGTGTCCGGTTTGGTTCATGGTTTTTACAATAGAATCGAATGATACAAGGTGTTGTCCGTCTGAAAGCATCGCAAATGTTGCTGTGCTTAAGGCTCTTTCGGCTGCAAAAATGTTTCTTTCAATACATGGAATCTGCACCAATCCTGCAATAGGATCGCATGTTAGTCCGAGGTGATGCTCAATGCCCATTTCGGCAGCATACTCAATCTGCATTGGAGTCCCACCTAAAAGTTGCGCAACAGCTGCACTTGCCATTGAGCATGCAGTGCCGATTTCTCCCTGACATCCAACTTTTGCTCCCGATATTGAAGCATTGGTTTTAACTAAGTTGCCAATAATTCCTGCGGTGGCAAGAGCCCTGTGAATTTTTTCATCACTAAACTGAAAACTGTCTTGCATTCTTTTCAATACTGCGGGAACAACTCCGCAAGAACCACAAGTTGGAGCTGTAACTATTGTTCCTCCGCTTGCATTTTCTTCAGAAACGGCAAGTGCATACGAAAATATCAAGGTGTTGTCTTTTAATGACCCTGTGTAGTTTTTTGCTTTTACGAAGTATGATGCTGCCTTTCGTCTTAACTTCAGTCCGCCGGGAATAACTCCCTCTGCCTCCAGTCCGCGACGAATAGAGTCTTTCATTATATCCCAAACCTTCGCCAAATACTCATAAATCTTTTTCCCTTCTACTTCTTCAACCAACTCCCAAAATGATCTTCCTGTCTTTTTATTCCACTCAAGAATGTCAATCATAGTAGAGTAGGGGTAAATTAAATTTGCATGCTCGTCAATTCTGTCTCCCTCAAGCTTTCCTCCACCAACGCTAAAAACAGTCCATTCATCAACAACCTCAATGCCTTTTATAGCTTCGAATTTCATTGCATTTGGGTGCTGAGGTAAAAACACATCAGGTTTCCATATTATTTCCGCCCTTTCTATGCCAAGTGCGTTTAATAATGCCAAATCTGTAAGGTGTCCCCTGCCTGTTGCAGCAAGACTCCCAAAAAGTGTTACCCGGAATTTTTCGACATCAGGGTTTTTAGCCAAAAAAAGCTCTGCTGCTTTTTTGGGACCCATTGTATGACTGCTGGAAGGGCCTTGCCCTATTCGGTAAATGTCTTTTATCGATTCCATGTTTAATGCTTTAAATACAATGGCAAAAATACTGCAAAGATTCGGAAAATTGAAGACTTGTAAGATTCAAGATATAAGATTGAAAATCAGATGATTTAATTGTTTTGGGCCAATGAGATCTTGTTTTTATTGGCACAAGGAAAAGTTTTCATTTTCTGCAATCTATTTTAATCATAACTGAAACATAGTTATTAACTTTACTGCGTATATTTCCTCTTTCTTTATTTTACCTTTTTTATTTGTTGAATTTTTACCTTGTTAATACAGGCTTTCAGTTAAATTGTAAATTCTGAAGTAATGAAAAAGCTTATCATAATTCTGATTATGCTCGCCTCTTCTGTGCAAGCTCAGCAATCTAAACCATCATTTCAAATGCTTATTGATCAGGCAGATACTCTTCATGATAGTGGAGATATTTATGATGCATCTGAGAAGTATTTAGCAGCTCTTGCTTCAATAGATTTATCTACTATAACACTTAATGAATACCCATCTGTTATAAGAGCTCTTGAAAGAGCAGGATATGTATTTTACCTTGTTGATTCTTACAATCTTGCTTTGCAGTATTTTTGGCTTGCACTCGACTTAAGCAGAGAGCTTCCCGGGAAAGAACAAGCTTACAGCATTATTCCCAAGCTTGCAAATACATACAAATACATGAGAATGGAAAACGTTAGTCCTCCACCTTTGGAAGCAGACGAGCTAGAAACAGCAGAAGTTTACTACAAGATTATTGGCGAGCCCCAATATTATGAAAATGAGCTCTATGCTTTTATTAATGCCGGATTATTTGATGGTTTATATTCTGCTTCTACAGGAAGTATTTACGGGTCATATAATCCAGATTATCCCGACAGACTCATTATGTTGTTGGGATCTGCAACTATAGATGATTTAGATAGTTCACAAGCAATAATTAAAATAAACCCACTCTACTTGCAGGAGGGAGAAAAAAAAATTCTTAAAAACGACATGGCACAAATGCTTAGTAAAGTTCCCAGAAAGGATTTAAATAGTATTTTTTGGGATTTGGCGATAATGCAAGTGCTCTTTCACAACATAAATAACGAACCTATTTACGATTACAGAATGCTGTTAAAGGCCGATAGCCCGGAACTTGAAGAGGAAATCCTCGAAATTATGAGAAGAGATGTTTATGAAACATGGGTATGGCTTGATGAACAGGATGATGGTTCGAGATCAGAAATGCCAAACATTTTTCTTGATACTCTTACTTCAGGCCGATTTCAGGGAAAAACTGTATATGAGGCAATGAAAATTACAACCAATGATGATATAAGGTCTTTTCTTGGATTTGTGAAAGTTTATCCCGCAAAATATATGGGGATAGACTATAAGATTAATGAAACATATGCAACATGGATTATTAATAACTGCCCGATAGGCTTCGATGAGTTTTTTTCATATCTGATGAATGCACAAACAAAAGAGGATTATAAAAATCTGGTTAGTAAATACTATTCTGAAATAACAAATGATGAGTTTTTTGTCATGGTAACTGTTAAATCAGAGAAGTTAGCTGAAAAAATAAAAGTGGATGAGGCTCTTAATTTAATGGAGAAATGCAAAGAACTTGCTGAATTTATTGATGATAAATCATATATGGGGCGATATTTTTTTAGTGTTGGTAGAGTGTATGATATTATTGATGAGGATGAAACTGCTGCAATTTATTACGAGAAAGCCATCCCTTTCTTTATAGAATCAAATTATTTGAAAGGCTTGTCGCACTCTCTTAATAATATTGGTGCTATGTATCAAAACAAACAACAATATATTGAAGCACTAAATTATTTTAATAGGGCTCTGGATACAAAGCTAAAACTGATGTATTCGGATAGCTTTGTTCCTGAAAATGATTATCTAAGCATTGCAAAAACGTATTATGGAATAGGTCGGTCTCATTACTTTTTAGCAAATTATTCAGAAGCTATTAAATCATACGAGCAAAGTATAATATATTGTTTAAAAGCAAATAATCTACAGGCAAAATCATTTGCTGCAAGCGTTTATACAGAAGTTGCAAAGGTTCACAAGAAAAAGGGAGAGTTTGACCTTGCTCTGAATATTTATGAAACGCAATTACTGCAATATACAGAGATTGGCGACGATCTTAGTGTTGCAGACACTTATGATAATATTGCTTATATAAACTTTGACCTGGGGAACTACCAAAAAGCATATGATACATATTATGAAGCATATGAAATAAAAATGGGTTATGCAGAGTGGGATGATGCAGGTTATTCAATGAGCAACTGTGGGCAAGCCATGTGGAATCTTGGAGATTTGTATTTGGCCTTAACATGTCATAATATAGCTCTGGAGCTTAGGAAAATAGGCAACAGCAAAAGCGGTCAAGCATATTCAATAAGCAAAATAGCTTCACTCTATAATAATCTTGGACAGCCTGAGGTTGCAGAAAAGTATTATCATAATGCTTTTGAAATATATAAAGAGGTTAATGATAGTATTGAAATTGCTGCTATGGCAAATACTATTGGTAACTTCTACTATGACCAGAAAAATTTCTCAATTGCTTCTGATTATTACCATCAGGCAAGACGAATTTATGAAGGAAGGAATTTTAAAAGTGAAATGGCAGGTATTTACAAGGATCTTGGCGACTTATACTTGAAGCTTAAAAATTACAGTGAAGCGGGTGCTTATTACTCTAAGGCTCTAAATATTAGAAGAGAAATTGATGAAAAACAGAATATAATGTATAGTCTGATTGATTATAGCTTAATTCTATTGTATTCTGATTTCAAAACTGAAGAGGCTCTTGTTTTAATAAAGGAAGCACTTGAACTTGCAATAAGTACCGGAAGTAAAGATTATCAGGCATATTGCTATCAGAGTTTAGGCGATGCCTATTCTTATAGTGCCAAAAATACATTGGCTAATGAAAATTATAGAAAAGCCCTTAGCATTTATGAATCAATAGGAGATGTTTCAGGACAATGCACTGTGCTCAGATTATTAGGCGCAAATGAAATTTCAAGAGGTGAATTTGCTGAGGCTTTCAAACTTTATAATCAAGCGTTGGGTATTGCAAATGAAAAAAATCTTAGGCTCGAAATGGCTAGAACATACAATAACCTTACAGAGTTTTATTATTATACGGGAGATTTTAATAATGCTTTTAAAACAATAGAATATGCTCACAGTATTTTTGAAAAAGATAATAATCTATATGGAATTGCCAACACTCATGTTGTAGAGGGAAATACTTTTAACCTTATTGGCAATGCGAGCGATGCAATGAAATATTATTTAAAATCGGATAGCATATATGTAGTTCTTGAAGACCCAATAAGTCGTGCTACTGTTCTAAATAATATGGCAACCATCGCGTACATGCAAGGCGATTACGACAAGTCTTTGCTATTACTAAATAAATCACTAAATATTCTCGATTCTGTAGGTTTGGTAATAAATCTGAAAGTTACTGTTACAAATAATCTTGGAGAACTATATATGGAAAAAGGCATTTGGGAGGAAGCAGAGTTTTATCTCAGCAAGAGTATTGAATTAGCCCAAAGCATGCAGGCAACAAGATATGTTTGGCAAGGTAAAACCATAAAAGGTAAACTGAGAAACAAACAGGGGAGATACAGAGAGTCGATAGATATAATTACTGAGTGCTATCAGGCATATTTATTAAGTGATGAAAAAATGGCAATAGCTGAATGCGCTACTATACTTGGGAAAAACTATTATTCATTGAAAGAATATGATAAAGCAAAGGAGTTTTTTAATCTGGCTATTGAAGTTAATAAAAGTATTGGTTCAGTGAAGATGCTTTGGGAACCATTATATCAAATGGCGTTAGTTTACAGAGATTTAGAAAACAATAGTGATGCTATAGCATATTTAAAAGAGGCTGTTGGCAATATTGAATTATTAAGTGGCGATATTGTTGGCGATCCGGTAAAGAAAAAGCTGTTTGCTAAAGCCAATAACAAAAAAGACATTTATGAAACACTAATTTCTCTGCTGGTAGCAAACGGAGAGGTTAAAGATGGATGGGTTTATCAAGAAAAACTAAATGTTTTTGGACTTGAAGAACAAACTCGGGGAGAATCTATTCGCGGTGCCGGAATAGCAAGCAACGAAGAAGTTGAACTTGCACAGTTGGAACTTAAGAAAGATGGTATTTATAACCAGCTTTTAAATGAAAAGTCCAAACCCATAGGAGAAAGAAGTGAAGCTAAAATTGCAGAGTTAGAAAGAATGATGAGTATTGCAAGCGATGATTATCAGAATTTTTTCTGGGATATGGTTGAAAAAGGTGAGATTAATAACGATTTCGCCAATACGGTTAATCCTGAAGATCTTGACGCTAAAAGGTTTAATATGGATGATGATATAGTTGTTATACAGTATCTTATCACTGAAAATAAGCTAATAGCATTTGTTGCTGCAAATGATACTTTAGGTGCAAAAGTAATTGATATCAGTAAACATGTAATTGAGAACTATGTAAACAGTTATTATTTTATGCTTATTGGCAGGGCAGATATTTCAAATATAAATGCAGCATCCGAACAATTATATAATGTTCTTATAGAGCCAATTAAGCCCCTTATTAAAGATAAAGTTAAGATTGCTGTTGTGCCGGGTGGCATATTAGTTAAGCTTCCATTCCAAAGCCTTGGTAAATCTACAAATACCGGATTTAAATACTTTGGAGAGTTGCATAAAGTGTTTTATATAAATGACATGAATAATACTGTTATTGAAGAATCATTGAAAATTGCTAATGCAAATCTTTTAGCATTCGGAAATGCGGATAATACTTTACCTTATGCTGAAAAAGAGGTTGATTTGATTAGTAATCTGGTGAAAAATTCTACAACATACATTAAAAGCGATGCCATGGAAGATATTGCCAAAAATCACATGAATAACTACCAAATTGTGCATTTTGCAACACATGGCGTTCTTGATCCTGTTAACTTTAGAAACACCTACCTAACAATGGCGCCAAACCTGGATGCCGGAGAAGATGGGTTGCTTACTATGAATGAAATTAACCGAATACGCACACTAAGAAATTGTCAGCTTATTGTTTTGTCGGCTTGTAATACAGCAATAAATGATGAAAAATTAGAAGGGTGGATTAATAACCCTGCCAAAGCATTCTTAAGGAAAGGCGCAAAAACTGCAATTGCCAGCCTATGGGCAGTAGATGATGCAGCAACAGGTGAATTGATGAGTCGTTTCTACAGAAACCTTCTAGATGGCCAAAATAAAATAGAAGCAATTACAAATGCACAAAGAGACTTAATGAAATCAGACAAATTCTCTCACCCATATTATTGGGCAGCATTTGAGTTGATAGGGCAGTGGAAGTAGATTATTCAACTATCATTATAAATCCGCCTCCGGCTGCCATTCTTACATTCATAGTATTGTTGGCTCTTAGTTGCTGTTGTTTAATCAGGTATGATTCAGGGTTGTTTTTAAAGTGAGAATCTTCTGAATCTTTACAGATTTTGTAATTGTATTGCTTTTTTGAATCTAAAAAGCCGAAATTTAACTCCATGTTTCTTTCCAATTCATCTGTTATTCCGGCAATATACCATTTTTCACCTGATCGCCTGGCAATTACAATGTATTTGCCTATTTCTGCATCAATAACGATAGTTTCGTCCCATGTGGCCGGCATATCCGAAATAAAATCAAATGCAGGATGATTTTCATAATTCTCTACTAAATCTGCAGCCATTTGCATCGGACTGTATAGCACAACCATCAAAGCTATTTGATTGGAAATTGTGCTATGCGATTCTGTTGTTTTATAAGGCTGCCAATCTCTTTTATTTCGTCTATGCTCAAAATTGTCTTGTTTGATATTGAAAATGCCCGGAGTATAATCCATTGGCCCTGCCAATCCTCTGGTGAATGGTAAAATACAGGTATGAGTTGGCGGATTTCCTTCGCTCCATGCATTCCACTCTCCTCCTCTTACTCCTTCAAATGTCATAAGATTTGGATATGTTCTGCTGAGCCCTGATGGTATTACAGGCTCATGAACATTAAGCATAATTTCGTATTTCATTGCTGTTCGCATTACTTTATTGTAATGATTCACCATAAATTGTCCGTGATGATGCTCGCCACGAGGAATTATTCCACCCGCATACCCTGTTTTTACATAGTTTATTCCTAAATCTTTGTAAAACTGAAATGCTTTTTCAAGATTATTTTCATAAGATATTATATCCCCACCGGTTTCATGATGACCAATAATTTCTACATTTCTTTCTCCGGCATATCTTGAAATTTCCTTTATGTCGAAATCAGGATAAGGCGTAATAAAATCATAGGCGCCTTCAGCACCCCACTTTTCCCATCCTGTATTCCAACCTTCAATCAATACTCCCTGAATGCCATTATTTGCAGCAAAATCAATGTATTTTTTTGTGTTTTCAGTAGTAGCTCCATGTCTATTGTCAATCATTGCCCACTCAGAAAGTCCTAAGTGCATTTCCCACCAAATTCCTATATATGTAATTGGTTTAATCCACGAATAATCAGCATCTTTTGGAGGTTCATTAAGATTTAAAATAAGTGATGATGTAATAAGACCTCCTGCATTTTCTGATACTTGTACACATCGCCAGGGAGAACTAAATGCACCATCTGTTTTTACTGCAATGCCATCAGACCAGGGAACAAGGTTAACATTAAAGCAATATCTTTTTTTATCACTTTTCTTTAATGTCATGCTTGAATAATTATCAATTGCTGCTTCAAGAATACTGATATAATTTCCCTCGGCAGTTTTCATAGTAAAAGGAGTTGCAACATGAGAAGCATTGCGAATATCAGTAACATTGTATAGCTTTTCCAAAGATCCATAATCTGCCTCTATCCACCAGCTCTTATTGTCATAAGTTAAGCAAAACTCCGTAAGTTCTTCCATTATATTTAAAGGAGTTGAGTTGTCGGGGTATTCATACCTGAATGCAAACCCATCATCATAAAGTCGGAAATAGATATTAAGTAATCGGTTATTGTTTAGATCTTCAGTTTTTATTATTAATTCGTTATAATGATTTCTGATAGAACTAAATTGGCCCCAAACAGCTTCCCATGTGTAGTCATTGCTGTTTTTTTCAACTTCTAAAACATTGAACAGATGTAATGAATCATTATTGCTAAATACAAACCCAAGATTAGAGTTGTCAATAATTTTCTCATTATTAAATTTAGCATTGAAATACAACTTATTGTTAATGTGTTCTATTTTAACTGTAAGATTTTCGTTAGGAGAGGAGATTTTTATATCATTTTTAGAAAATAGAGACAAAGAGTTAGCCGATATTATCATAACGAGAATGATCAATATCATAAGTTTTTTTGCGATTTTCATTTTTGTCTTTTTTATTGTTTACAATCTGCCAAAAAACTTCAAAAGCCCTCGGTGAAAAGCATGAATCCCTTTTACAGGCTCGACATACATAAAAACACATCTTTTGGTTATAGCATTTAAGTTGAGGGACTGTGCAATCTCGATGCTTTCTTTTGTTTCGCTCATTTGCTGAATCCAAACATCTCTGATTCCTTTTTGAGCAATTTGCTTTAATACTGAATCTGTCTGTTTTTGTGGTGTTAGAATAACAGCCTTATTTACATTATCGGGTAATGCTTCAATGGAATTATAGCACTTGTCATTGTCGATAACCTCTGCAGATGGATTTATTGCAAATACATTATATCCGTTTTCCTTTAGCTTGTTATAGACTAAAAATCCGAATTTTTTGGGGTTTTTAGATACTCCCACTATTGCAATTGGCTGCGATTTATCAAAGAAGGTAGTTGGATCTTGTGCTTTCATAATGATTTTTTGATTAGAGGTGTAAAAACAATAATTAGGTTAAACCGGAATTCGCCTAACAACAAAATTACAAATAAAGAGTAATAAAAGTTTATAAAGCCTTTTTAATCAATGCAGCAGCACCTAAAATGGCAGCATCATTTTGATGAAGAGCCGATGGTTTAATCTGTATCTTATTTTTAAAAACTTGAAGAAGATTATCCTCGAAGTGTTTTTTCAAAGGCTCCATAAGAACATTACCGGCGTTAGCTACGCCTCCAAAAATGTAAATTGTGGAGGGACTTGTGTGCGCCACACTGTCTGCAAGCTTAACAGAAAGAATTTCAGCTGTTTTGTCGAAAGCCTCAGTTGCAATTTTATCACCTCTGTTTGCTGCATTTCCAACATGCAAAGTAGTTAATTCATCAAGTGGAATATTTCGCAATTCTGAATCGTCGGATTTCTTATTTAAGAGTTCAATAGCTGTTTTTACAATTCCTGAAGCAGAAGCATAAGTTTCCAGACAACCTTTTCTTCCGCATCCACAAAGTCGTCCATTAGGTAAGTAATTAGTATGACCGATTTCTCCAGCAAATCCATCATGGCCGTATACAAGCTCCCCATTAACAACGATTCCGCTTCCAACTCCGGTGCCAAGAGTTATCATAATAAAATCCTTCTTTCCCTTGGCGTCGCCATACATCATTTCACCAATTGCAGCAGCATTGGCATCATTTGTTAAAACAACAGCCATTCCGGGAAACTTTTTTTGAATGATGTCTACAACAGGAATAATCCCTTTCCACCTTAAATTGGGGGCAAACTCTATTGTCCCTTTATAAAAATTACCATTAGGAGCACCTATCCCAAGGCCTTTTAAAAGCGATAAATCTTTAAGCTGTTCGAATCCGGTAATGGTTTCGCAAATTTCATTCAGAAAATCTTCCGCATATTCGAAAGATGATGTTGGTATTGCTTTTCTCTGCACAATATGGTCGTTGCTATCAACAAGGCCAATAACCGTAGATGTGCCTCCAATGTCTATCCCAACTATATAATATGATGCTATGGGTTGTTTGTTTCTGTTTGGTGCCATTTAATTTTAATTTTGTATTGTTTTCGGTTTATAACCTTTCCAGCCATAAAAAGCAAGGTAAAGGTAGGGCAATACCAATATTAGATAAGAGCTTTGTAAGCCGGTATGGTCTGCCACAACTCCCTGCAATAATGGAAGTAATGCCCCGCCTAAAATAGCCATAACAAGCAATGATGAGCCTTGTGAGGTATGTTTGCCAAGTCCGTGAATTGCCAATGTAAAAATGTTAGACCACATAATTGAATTAAACAATCCAACTCCAATTATTGCCCACAACGCAATTTTACCTTCCGAGAAAACTGTGGTAACTAGCAATGCAATTATAAAGAAGCTGAATACCGTCAGTGTTCTTGCGGGTAGGTTTTTCCCAATCACAAATCCAATCAAATTTAAAGCAATAAGAATAAAAAATGGCAATACAAGTGTCAAAGAAATCTTACTTTCAAGATATGATGCGCCATAAATTACTAAAAATCCAACAATAGCAATTAGCACCATAAGTAAAAACTGCCTCGTTTTTGCATTAAATGAACCAAGTGAAACGGCTCCAATAAAGCGACCAATCATTGCTCCGCCCCAATAGAAAGCAAGATAAATTTTTGCTTCCATTTCCGGATAACCCAATAGTTCGTTGAGATAATTTATTATTGTGCTTCCAATTGAAACTTCCGAGCCAACATAAAAGAAAATAGCAATAATTCCCAAAGATAATTGGCTGTATTTTAGTGCTTTGGCTCCTCTGTCAATCTGTTCATCTGTTTGCAGGGATGGTAGTTTTGCAAACATAAATACAATTGCGAGTAAAGCAAATACACTTGCAAAAATAACATATGGTATTTGCACACCAGCAGCCGACATTGTTAATCCTGTGTCAGTTAGAATTTGATGTCCGGCTTTATCAAGAAGTGGAATCCCATGACCTGCAAAAAAGTGAAAAACCAAATATCCACCAATAATTGGAGCAATTGTAGTCCCGAAAGAATTAAAGCCTTGAGATAAATTTAGTCTGCTAGAGGCAGTTTCAGGAGTGCCTAATATAGCAACATAGGGATTGGCTGCAATTTGAAGCATAGTAAATCCAAGACCTAAAATAAACAATGCAGCTAAGAAGAAATTGTAAACCTGAATTTTGGCTGCAGGATAAAACATAAAGCAAGCCAACGCAGAAATTAATAAACCAATTATAATTCCTCTTTTATAGCCTATTTTCTGAATAGGGTCGCCAATAAGCGATGATATTACAAAATAAATTACCGACCCAATAAAATATGCCCCGAAAAACGCGAATTGAACAAGCATTGCCTGAGCATAGCTCAATTCAAAAATCTTCTTCATATAAGGAATCAGAATATCATTCATGCAGGTAATAAAACCCCACATAAAAAACAATACAGTTATGAGCATAAAGCTCCCGCGGTAAGATGTTGGTTGATTCATAGTTTTGCTTTTGGTTCAGGCAAAAATATGAATTTATTTGTATTATAAAATCAGTTTGTTTATTTAGAGGATGTCATGAAGAATGAACTACGCTTCATTTTTTGTGAAAAAGAGACAAAATGATTCTATTTAAGATCGCGCCTTGCTGATTCAACTTTTTGTTTTTCTTCTCTTACTCTTTGCTCAGCCCTTTTTGCAGCTTCTTCAGCATCTTTTATCCTTTGCTGATTGTTTTCATACTGCTGTTTGGTAATTCTTTTCTGCTTGTAATTATCTTCGTTTCTTTCTCTTGCTTGCTGAATATTTGTATTCATCTGCCTAATCCTCTCTTGCTGTCTTTCAACTTCTGTGTCAGTTTCATCCAGTTTTTGTTTCATTTTTCTCCTAGCCTCTTCTGAGCGAATCATTCCAAACTCCCTGCCTGTCGCATCTCCTTTGTTTCTTCCATAAGCATGCCCCTTTGCTTTTCCTTGTTCTCCTCTACCTGCTTCTCTCGCTTGTCCTGCATCTTGTCTTTCTTGTCTCTCTTCTCTTTGTGTACTCGCTTGTTCTTGGCGACCTTGTCCTCTTTCTTCCTGGCGGCCTTTTTCTTCTTCTACTTTTTCTTTTTGCTGTTTGCCTTTTCCTTCACCTTGGCCTTTTCCTTTGCCTTGTGAATAGCAAATGCTTACTGAAAGTAATAGCACTAATGCTATTATTGTAAATTTTCCTGTTTTCATAGTTAGGTCCTCCTTTTAAATTCCTTTTAATAATTCATTTACTTTTTTTTCTGATTCTTCAACTTCAGATTTTACCTCTCTGACTGAAGCATCAATAATTGCAGACTCTTCGTTTACAAAAGATGTCTCTTCTTGAGGTGTCATGTCTTTAGACTCCGAACTTCCTCCTTGATTCCCGCAGGCTAATAAACCCAAGGAAATAGCAATAATAAACATTAGCTTTTTCATGATGTAATAATTTTTAGGTAACTAAATATTGCCCGATTCATTCCGAAAAGAAAATTTTAATTAGATGGGCAATTTGAATATTGGTATTCAAATGTACAAATATTTATTTTTATGTCGTAAATATTGGAAGTTAATTTACACGAATTGTCATTAAACGTATATTTGTAATAATTTGAAACGAGAATGCAAAATAATCCTAATCAGTTTGACGTAATCATTGTCGGCGCGGGTGCTTCCGGCATTATCGCCGCCGGAGCTGCTGCAATCAAGGGAGCCAAAGTATTGGTTGTTGAAAAAATGCACAAACCCGGGCGTAAACTTCTTATTACCGGCAGAGGACGATGCAACATTACTCATAAAGCAGATATATCTTTTTTCTACGAAAACATCACTCAAAACCCCCGCTTTCTCAAGCATGCTTTCAATAGTTTTTTTGTTGATGATATTATAAAAATATTGCACGACCAGGGAGTTCCAACAACTCTCGAAAGGGGTAATCATGTTTTTCCTGTCAGCAATCAAGCAATGGATGTTTTAAAGGCGCTAATGAATTGGGTTAGGGGGTTTAATGTTGAGTTTGTTTATGATTGCAAAGTGAAAGAACTTATTCTTACTGAGGGAGTTTTGGAAGGTATAGCTGCGGAAACCCATAAAGGAAGTGTTAATTTATATGCGCCAAAAGTGATTATTTGTGCCGGAGGTAAATCATATCCTGAAACAGGTTCATCGGGCGATGGTTATATGCTTGCACAGCAGGCCGGTCATAATATTATTGAACCTAAACCTGCTCTCTTGCCGCTAATAACAAAAGGAGATACAGCAGGCAAACTGCAAGGACTAGGTTTAAGCAGCGTGAAAGTTGTTGTTTGGGCAGATGGTAAAAAGATTGCAGAAAGGATTGGGGATTTGATGTTTGCCCATTATGGCTTTTCCGGACCGGCTATTTATTTCTTAAGCAGGTTTGTTGTGGAGAAAATGAAAGAAGGTTGCAAAGTTGAACTTAGCATTGATCTTTTCCCTCAGAAAGATGAAAAGGCGCTTGACAAAGAATTGCTGTCAGAGTTAGATAATCATGGTAAGATGCAGTTGGACAATGTTTTAAAACGCTTCATTCCTGCAAGTATGGTTGATGTTTTTTTCGAAATAATTAAGTTGGATGGAAAGAAAGGCTGCAATAAAGTTTCAGCTCATGAAAGGAAACAGATTCTAAAGCTAATGAAAGATTTTCGATTTGAAATTGCCGGTCACCATGGGTTTAAACAGGCCATAATTACTGCCGGAGGTGTCCCAACTAATGAAATATCCTCCAAAACTATGGAGTCGAAAATATTGAAAAATCTTTTCTTTGCAGGTGAGGTTATTGATATAGACGCAAACACCGGTGGTTTTAATCTTCAACTTGCATACTCTACCGGCTGGCTTGCCGGACATAGTGCCTCACTGAATATTCTATAGAGTATTTATTCATTCATCCCTATATTATTGCCAATCATCTCACAAAAAAACATAATCTTCTGATTATAAAAAACAAAGGAACCACATTGAGCGTTTTTTGATATATTTTCGCGTTCAAATATTAAACAAATTACTTAGAAATGAAATATTGTAGAGCTTTTTTCCTCTCTTTTTATATTGTTCTTACCTCTTTTCAGGTATTCCCCAATACTGTAAAAATTACAGTTAAAGAAACAGATAAAACTCCGCTTATTGGGGCAACTGTTCAACTGTCAAATATTGATGGCAATGGCCCTATTTTCAGAGTTACTGATAATAATGGTTTAGCAGTTTTTGAAGATGTGAAAACCGGCTTGTATTCATTAAAAATTACTTATGTGGGTTTTATGCCTCTTGAAAAATCTTTAAATATAAGACCAGGAGCAGGCAGTTTTGAGTATTTAATGGAGGCTGCTTCTATGAGCCTTGATGAAGTTACAATTACAGCAAGAAAGCCTCTAATCAGGCAGGAAGATGACAAAATGATAATAGACCCTGAGCCACTCGCTAGTATTAGCACCAATACTTTGGAAATACTTGAAAGCACTCCCGGACTTTATGTTGATCAGGATGGAGGAATATTTTTAACTAGTGCAACACCTGCAGCAGTTTATATTAACGGTAGAGAGCAAAAAATGAGTAATCAGGACATAACTACAATTCTTAGAAGTTTACCTCCAAATAGCGTAGAAAGAATAGAGGTTCTCAGAACACCTTCTACCAAATATGATGCTGCAAGCTCCGGAGGAATAATCAATATCATTCTTAAAAAAGGTGTCAAGATTGGCAGATTTGGCTCAGCAAGCCTTGGTATGAATCAAGGTGTTTATGGAAACCGATTTGCAGGGCTTAGTTATAATGATAGTGGCGACAAATCTACAATGTACGCTAATATTAACTATAATTACAATGATATGCTTGAGGAGTTAAATTCTGTTAGAATTCTTAACACTCAAAGCACACTAGATCAAGCTGCTGATACAAGAAGAATTAACAATCAGTTGTTTCTTGGCTATGGAATTAATTATGATTTGAAACCCAATATAAATCTTGCTTACGACGGAAGAATAAATGCCAGCCTTAGAAATTCATCATCTAATAATATGAATTTGATTTTCGGGTTAGAAGATGTTATTGTTTCAGAAAGTGAAAATATAACCAATAATAATTCTGAATTTCTTAGCTTACAGCAAGAACTTGGTGTTATTGTTAAGCTTGATACTGTTGGCTCTGAATGGGATACAAAATTCAGTTATAATTATGCAGGAAATACCGGATTCCAGGATTATACAACAGAGTTTTATCAGCCATTTATTTTGTCAAACTCCGGTGAAGGCGATGATGCGCAGGGAAGGCATTTTGTGGTTTTCCAATCAGATTTAACATATCATCTTCCTCTTGATTTTAAGATAGAAACCGGAGTGAAAAGTGCATTCCAAAATTATGACTCTAAAGCAGATTTTTTTATTCATCAGAACAATGATCTAATTAATGATCCAATAAGAACTAATTCGTTCTATTATGATGAAAGTATAAATGCTGCATATCTGCAAGCATCAAGAAATATTGGCTTTGGTTTTAATCTTAAAGCAGGTGTTAGAATGGAGCATACGGTTATGGAGGGGAACCAAACAATTCCAACCGATACCAGCTTTGTTGTTAACCGCACAGATTGGTTTCCATACGTTTATTTGAGTCGCGAACTGTTTGATATTATGGGAATTAAATTATTTGGATATGTAATATATCGAAAAACAATTAATCGACCCGGGTATCAAGATCTTAATCCATATATTAGGTTTGTTGACCAGTTCTTATATGAAACCGGTAACCCGGCTCTTACACCACAGTTTACTGAAAACATTGAGGTAAATATCAGTTTTAATGATATGCCTGTATTTGCTGTTGGGCAAAACAAAACAAAAGATATTTTTTCTTCAGTTATGTATCAGGATGAAAATCAGGATGGCGTCTTAATTAGAACACTTGATAATTTGGGCAAAAACAAAGAAACCTACTTTAGAGGCATATTAGGAATTCCGCCCGGTGGAAAATACTTCTTTGCAATAGGAGCACAGTATAATTATCTTGAATACGATGGTATTTATAATAACGAACCACTAACATTCACTAATGGTAGCTGGCGACTTTTTACTTTTCATTCTCTAAGGTTGTTTAAGGAAACCAGGCTTACCATGAATGGTTTTATGATGACAAACGGTCAATGGAGTTTTTATGAACTTAAAACCTTTGGGATGCTCAATTTTGGATTGTCTCAAACCTTTCTCAATAAAAAGCTTACAGTTACTCTAAGTGCGAGAGATGTTTTAAAAACAATGGTTAACGAATTTGAATTTAATCAAGGAGGAGTTACTAGCTATGGCAGCCGATATACTGATAATATGCGATTTGGAATTAATATCAGATATAATTTTGGTATCAGACAAAGAGAAGAAAGAAAAAGTCCATTGCCTCAGATGGATATGGAGATGTAGAAGGGGTATCAGGTGTCGGGTGTCGGGTACCGGGGGTGGCGACTGCCGACTAAATTAAAAACTATAACCTAAAGATATGCTAAAAACATTGTTTTTAATCTCAAAAATCTCCTCTTCGCTATTATGAGAAGAAATATTTGCCAACCCCTTTCCGTATGAAACGCCCAATTGAAATGCAGATATGCTTATGCCTGAGCCAATTATCAGCCCATAATCAGAACGCTGAAAATCTCCTTTTTTTCCCCAATCAATTTTCTGCTTTGAAGTTGCCGTAATGTCTAAAAATGTCTGTTCTACTGTAAAATATCCAAATAAGCCAAAGCTATAAAATAAGCCTGTTTCGAAAAATAATTCTACATTTCTAAATCTGTATGATGACCTGAAAGTTAAGGGGAGATCAATGTAATATAAATCATATTTAAATTTGGTTTTAATAGTTTCGATATTTGGAGTTTCTGAATCATTGCTATTAAGAATGTATCCTTTTTTTGAAAACAGCAATTTTGTTTCTAATGAAAATAATTCGTTTAATATCAATTGATGTGACATTCCTGCATGAAATCCATAATTTGCTGATAAATGAGAATTATCAAAAATATCATTAGAGTTGGAAATATTGTAATCAATACTAGCAAAATTTACCCCAGCCATCAAGGTGAAATTATGACCATTAGAGCATAGCGGAATACATATTAATAGAATAATTATATGTTGCTTGATAAGTTTTTTCATAGTTTTTTATTTGTTGAATTACTTTTGTTTAATAATTGTCTCAACAAAAACGTCATTATTTTCTGTAACTGTACGTAAGATGTAAATTCCTGGCTTCAAATAATCGAGGTTTATTATGCTAGAATAAATATTTTCGTACACTTTATCGCCCAAAACATTATATATTGTGATAATGGATTCTTTGTATTTTGTTAAAACATTTATATAATTCCAAAATGGATTTGGAAATATTGTAAGATCTTCGTCCAATTGCTTATTTGACAGTTTTGTTGTTAAAATGTCATTTTTTATGCTTGAATTATTGTAATTTAATGAATTTTTGTTGTTGTACACAATATCAAAAAAGCAATTTGTAGGACATTCTATTATTTGTGCTGTAAAGCTTGCGCCATTTTCTACTGTAAACTCCTTTAGTTCAATTCTAGTATGAGCAGAAAATACTGCATATTCACTATTTTTAATTGTTACATTATCGGGTTCTGTGGCTGTGTATATTTCAGACTTATATGGAAACCAATATAGTGAGTCACTTTCAGTTATGGACAGATCTCTGTAAGATTCGTATATAGTGTGGGTTTTGTCAGAACATTCTACATGGATTGATGGATAAATACCTATAATAGCTTGTTGTAGATTGTTATATGGAATGTTTTCTTCAACGTCACTGCTGAAAATATTAAAAAAACCATCTGATGAACCACCCCACCCAAAATTAAAATGAAAGTAACTATCATTGTCGAAATCATAACCATCACATACCAAGGCATGCCAATTTGTTGAAAGCACATCCCTACTTCCAACATATAAAAGAGGCCTGTAACTATTTAACTCATCTAATAGCATTTCCTTCCATTTGTTACTATTGGTCAAATCCCTATATTTTAAATCTATATCTTCACTAAACCCAAAATATGACACTAATTGATCTGCTGCTAGAGATGGAAACGCAAATGAATTACAGCTCCATGCAACACAATAAATCATTGCTATTGCCTTGCCTACATCATTAATTAATGTTGCAATTGCATTTTGCTGAATAGAGGATGCTTGAGTTGAAATAACTTCTGGCATATTGCACCAATCATATGGAAGTTTATTTTTTTGTTTTAGTGGTGATGCCCAATATCTCATAATTTGTGCCATTGCAATTGCCACACATCCTGCAGGACATTTATTATTAGAGTAGTTGCAAATTCCAATATCGTCATCTTCAACCAGATTATTAAAAGGAGGCCCTTGATGCCATTTTGTTTGTATCATATAAAAGCTACCTTGCGAAATTGTTTTTTCGTTTATTTTTGACATAAACTCTTCTTGGTAAAAGCGCATATCCTGAGGATTGTGCATACAATGTCGAGTAATGTTTTTATAATAATCAAACCACATTTCTGCAGCCGGTGGCATATCATTCAAATCCACAAAACTGTGCATTGAGTATGCAAAATATGGCCCTGCGTTATCAGCAGCTGAAACTAATGCCCATCCTACATGATCAATATCAACAACATATATAAAAGTAGTGTCATTCTCAATTATATGGTTTACATGATAAGAGTGTGATGATACAGATTTCTCGTAATTTGTTTTAAATTCAAAAAACTCTACAGCTTTTTGATAGGCTGTATTTGCATCGGTAATTTGAGAAAATCCGGCAAACCAGCAAAAACAAAGAATTATTGTGAGTTGTATTTTTGTTTTCATCTTATTTGTTTTTAAGTTCCTGATTTTCTGTTTCTAGATGCACGATTCGTAAAAAAAACTTTCATAAAAATAGACCTATAATACAAATGATTAAACCATTATAATGCATACTAGAAGATATATTCAATCCCAATTTTAATACCAACCGACCATCTATCATATATTGGATATTCATTAAAATAAACATCATCATATACATATGTTTCTGAAATTAATTTAGTATTGGCAAAATGAGAAACATTTAAATTCATTTTTTGGTTTAATGGTTTAACGATAGTTATGCCTTGCACCAATCCTAAACCAAGATTATTCCATATGTTTATATTATTTTCATTTACCACAATCTTGTTGGGATAAACAGATTCAGTTTTGTAATCAAAGATGCTGTTAAAAGAGGCTCCAATAAGAATATTTAACTTAACAGATTTCAATGACACCACCTCAAGATGAATCAACATTGGTAAGTTTAAATACTGTATGTTGTAATTACGCCTTTGCAATGTGGTAGTATAGTCCGGTATGTAATAATAAGACCTGGAATAATAATTAACGCCGAGGCTGACTTTTAACTTGTTTATATGCCTGGGAAAGAATAAAGAAAATCCGCAATTTTTATAATTGTTGTGAAAATTATGATGCTCTTTAACAATAAAGTGATAACCATAGATAGCATCTATTTCAATTGAAGAATAACTTTTGTTTTCATTACCGGATGCAAATAAACATGTATTAATCAATATTAGGAAAAGTGAAAGTTTCTTCATACAATCATTAGTTTGTTAAAGTATGTTCAATTTCTCTTAAGGCTCAATATACACCGGCTCAGAATGCAGCTCAAATTTTCTTCCATCTAATAACTCAATATTAATCTTTATTTGGAATAATCGAGTTGTGTCG
>CAZRNU010000011.1:0-44960 GCA_964601515.1 uncultured Bacteroidales bacterium
GAAACCGGCAAACTTGTTTCAACAGAACAATCAGGAAAAAAAATCTCCGAGGTGTTGCTCGGAGATAAATTTGAAAGTGGAAGTTATATAGACCTTATAAGCCTTTAATATTCATATTTTTATTCGTTTAAAGGTTTAGTCAAATCAAACTCAGCTGCAAAAACCAGTTCTTCATTTACATATAGTTCATATGTAAAAGTTGACAAATCGTCATTTAGAAAAACGTTCCACTGTCTTTTATTTCCATCAGTTAATATACTTTCAGTATATTCATCCCAAGGGAAACACTGCACTAAATCTGAACCTTTTCCATCTGAATAACCGCCGTATAAAGTAAGATCTTCGGGAGTTCCGTCTTCGTGACGATGATCATGTCTGAATCTTAATTTGCCGTTTTCATTTAAAAACATCCATGTTCTCGACTTGTTTTCATCCACATGAAATGGTATATATACTTTGTCTTCTTCACAAACAGTAACATACATAACTAATCTCTTTTCAGCCCAACTATCTCTTCCATCTTTGGAATAAATCTGCTTTCCTAAAAAAGATTGACCACATAAACTTGCCAGATTTTTTAGAAATGCTTTTTCAGAATCATTTAATATGGTTTCTTGATTTTCGGATACGTCCGACAATTTTTCTTTTTGACCATTACAAGCAGATAATATTACTGCAAAAATTATAATGGAAATTTTTAAAACATTCATGGGTTTAGTTTTTGGTTTATTTTAATCACAATCAGCATTTAAGAATGTGGAATCCCAACAATAAAAATCACTATCTCCAAAAAATGCAGGGTCTTTTATTCTTCCATCTTTAGATGTCCTATTCCATTTTATCTCAACTAAATTATCTTGACCTTTATTGTATATATTGTAAAAGGCATTATAATCTTCATCATTTGTTACACCATATGAAATATATCCTCCATTTTCAGGTCCACCGGGAACAATATTAGTATAGGTAATATCAAAAACTTGCTCTTCAATGTTTCTATTCCATACTATTCCTACAAATGGAGTTGGCTCCGTTGGATTCTTGTGCAAAGTCCATTCACCACCTGTGTTGTTTAAATTAGACTCTCCAAAGTACCAATGAAAATCAGTAAATGAACCTATTCCGGTCTTACTAACGTACATGTCCCACCTTACATAGGTATCAAATATTTTTCCGTATAAATTTGCAGTATAAGTTGCATTATTCACAGCAACGTCATACGTCCACTTCCACGATTCAGTATCAGGTTGATATACCGGAGTGTAATTAAAAGAATTTGTAAAAGTAGCCACCGGAACTGCCAGATGAATGGAAATTACCAAATTCCAAACAACAACATGTGCTACTGCTCTTTGATAATGAGAATAGTCATTAAAAATGTCAAAGCTTTTTTCTTCATTATCTTGAAAATCCGAAAAATCCATTACAAATGAAGATTCTGGGGGTAACTCAGGGGGATTTTCTTGTTTATCTTTTTTACAACCAATTGTAAAAAGGAACATTGTTGCAATAAATATTGCCGTAGTTTTTCTAATAAAATTTTTCATAACAATTAGCTTTTGTCAAAACTTGTTTGATTTATATTGATATATTTTAAAGATTGTCTAAACATCTGAAAAAGTCAAAACTGATTTAGGTCATCAAAGAATAAAGTTACAAAAATTAACTTACTGATAATTAAATATTACTATTTTTTTACTTTGCCAATCAATTTTTCAACAGCTTCAACTTTCTTATTCATCCTATTCTCAACTCCTTTTCTAATATCTAGTTTAATTGATGAATATACCCTTGAAGAATCATTTTCTAATACATTATAGGCTTTTTCAACCAATTGAAGTATTTCTGAAATACTGCCGGCTTCAACAATAGTACCCATCGGAGTTAGTTGATAGTTATAGCCTGATTCATCTATCATTTTAATTATGCGGCTAACGTACTTACTCTTGCTCTCCCCAACATCAGTGGGAAACATTGCAAATTCCATTAATACAGACATAGTTTTTTGTTTATTCGTTTATAATTGTTCAATATTACACTACAAATATATCTCATTCCTCAATCTTACAAATCTTCAATCTTACAAATCTTCAATCTTCAATCTTACAAATCTGATAATCAGCCAATAGCATATATTTAAAAAAATATTTTCTAAAAAATGTTTGCCATATTAAAATTTATTATTACTTTTGCGTATTGAAATACCTAAATACGTCATATTAAGTGAGTACAATATTTAACATATCAGAAGCGGCAACAATAGCAATACATTCAATGGCATTGATAGCTAAGAGTGATTCCGGATTGAATGCTATACAAATTTCAGAGATGACAGGATTTTCTAAAAATCATATTTCAAAAGTTCTTCAACAATTGGTTAAAAATGGACTTCTCTCCTCCACAAGAGGTCCCAAAGGTGGTTTTATTTTAAAAAAGCAACCTGAAGATATTAATTTTTTTGAAATATACAAGTACATTGACGGAGATCTTGATGCAGAAACAGGCTGCAGAATAAGATGTGTAGATTGTCCTTTTAATAGATGTATAATGGGTGGATTTAGAATGAAATTTAATAACGAGTTCAGAACATATTTAGAAACAATGAATCTCTCAATGGTTTAAAGATATTGACTAAAATTTTTAACGATGAAACGAACAATTATAAAAATAGATGAAGAACTATGTAATGGTTGCGGACTTTGTATAGAAGGTTGCCATGAAGGTGCGCTGCAATTAATTGATGGCAAGGCAAGAATGATAAGTGATCTTTTTTGCGACGGATTAGGCGCATGTATCGGAGAATGTCCGGTAGGCGCAATCACTCTTGAGGAAAGAGAAGCTGAACCATACGATGAAATAAAAGTTATGGAAAGAATTTCTCCAAAGGGAGAGCATACAATTATTGCTCATCTGAATCACCTTATAGATCATAATCAGATGGAATATGTTAAACAAGGTATAAACTACATAAAAGAAAACAACTTAAAAGTTGATTTGACAAAGCTTAAAAACAACAAAAAAGAAGAAAAAATGGAAAATCACACACATCATCATAATCATGGCGGAGGTGGTTGCCCGGGGTCTAAAATGATATTTCATCAAAAACCGGAAACAAGTACACCAGCAAATGTAACTTCAGATTTACCGTCTGAGCTCAGACAATGGCCGGTTCAGCTGCATCTGGTTAATCCTCAAGCACCATATTTTCAGAAAGCTGATATACTGTTAGCAGCAGATTGTGTTGCTTTCTCAATGGGAAATTTCCACAATAAATATCTGAAAGGCAAAGGTTTAGCAATAGCATGCCCTAAGCTTGACACAGGTAAAGATGTATATGTAGATAAGCTGACAGCCATGATAGATCTTGCCAATGCAAACACATTCACAGTAATGATGATGGAAGTACCTTGCTGCTCAGGGATTCTTCAAATGGCTAAAATGGCAGTGGAAAAAGCAAATAGAAAAATTCCGGTTAAAGCCATTGTTGTTGGCTTAGACGGAGAAATAAGAAGCGAAGAATGGGTTTAAGGAATGAAGATTTGTAAGATTGAAGATTTATAATGATAAACATTGGAATTTCATTGAAATTCTAACCAAATAAAAACCAATATATTAACTTAAAATTTAAAAAAATGAGCATGTTTTGTTTTCAATGTCAGGAAGCCGCTAAAGGCACAGGATGTACAATTAAAGGAGTATGTGGAAAAACACCGGAAGTTGCAAGCATACAGGATTCTTTAATGCATTTCATGAAAGGATTATCTATTTACACCAATATTGCGAGAGCAAATGGTATAGAAGATGATTCTGCAAATAAATTTATTATGGATGGTTTATTTATGACCATTACAAATGCAAACTTCGATAAGCAAAGATTTGTTGAAAAGCTTGACGAGGGGTTTAGTATTCGCACCAAATTAGTTCAACTTCTTGAAAGCAAAGGAATAAAAATCGACAAAAACAACTTACCTGAAGCAGCAACCTGGAATGCTAATTCTCAAGCAGAATATGAGAAAAAAGCACTTGAGGTAGGAGTTTTGCAATTAAGTCCGAACGAAGATATTAGATCTTTAAGAGAGTTGCTTATTTACGGGATAAAAGGGATGGCAGCCTACGCAGAGCATGCATTAAATTTAGGAGAAAAGAAAAATGAAATTTTTGCATTTATGCAAAAAGGATTAGCAGCAACTACTAATGACAACTTATCAGGAGATGAACTTACCGGATTAGTATTGGAGTGTGGAAAATATGGTGTAGAAGTAATGGCATTGCTAGACAAAGCCAATACAAGCGCATATGGAAATCCTGAAATTACAAAAGTTAATATTGGCGTTAGAAACAATCCGGCAATATTGATAAGTGGTCATGATTTGCGCGATATGGAAGATTTATTGGAACAAACTAATGGAACAGGCGTTGATGTTTATACACATAGTGAAATGCTTCCGGCAAACTATTATCCTGCTTTTAAAAAATATGAACATTTTGTTGGAAATTATGGCAATGCCTGGTGGAAACAAAAAGAAGAATTTGAATCATTTAACGGACCTATTCTTTTTACAACAAATTGCATTGTACCACCAATGAAAAATGCAAGCTATAATGATAAAATATACACAACAGGTTCATCAGGGCTTGAAGGTGCAATTCATATTGGTGATAGAAAAAATGGAGGAAGAAAAGATTTTTCAGCAGTAATAGAACATGCAAAAAAATGTGCACCTCCAACTGAAATAGAAAAAGGTGAAATAATTGGAGGATTTGCACATAATCAGGTAATTCAACTTGCAGATAAAGTTGTTGAAGCAGTAAAAACAGGTGCAATAAGAAAATTCTTTGTTATGGCAGGATGCGACGGAAGAATGAAAGACAGAGATTATTACACTGAATTTGCAGAAAAACTTCCAAAAGACACTGTTATTCTAACGGCTGGTTGTGCAAAATATCGCTACAATAAATTACCTCTTGGCGATATTAATGGAATACCAAGAGTTCTTGACGCAGGACAATGTAACGACAGCTATTCATTAGCAGTTATAGCGCTAAAGCTAAAAGAAGTTTTCGAACTTAATGACATCAATGAATTACCAATTGCATACAACATTGCATGGTATGAGCAAAAAGCAGTAATTGTGTTGCTGGCACTTCTTTATCTTGGAGTAAAAAACATTCATTTAGGGCCTACCCTACCCGCTTTCTTATCTCCAAATGTTGCTAACGTTCTTGTTAAGAATTTTGGAATAGCAGGAATTACAACTGTTGATGAAGATATGAAAATATTTTTGAGTTAGAAATAATACCGTTGGGACAAGGCATTGCCTTGTCCCAACAATAAAGAAAAATCAGACTTATGAAAGAAGACCCAATAATCTGTACTTGTTTAGAAATCAAACAAAGTACCATAGAAAACGCAATCAAAGAAAAGAACCTCCAAAGCATTGAAGAAGTTCAGAATGCAACAGAAGCAGGAACAATTTGCGGTGGCTGTGTTGATGATATTTATAAAATCTTGGAAAGGATTAATGGTAGTGTTAAACTGTAACAATAAAAAAAATTGAATTTTAAACTAAAATCATATCAAAATGAGTAACTTTAATCACAGTTCAATTATCAATTTTAAAAATGATATTGAATACGCATCCAACAGCGTAGTAAGCAAGAGAGTGTTGGAAAAATCTACAGGCAATATAAGCCTTTTCGCATTTGACAAAGGACAGAAATTAAGTGAACATTCAGCTCCATTTGACGCCATGGTTCAAGTAATGGAGGGACAAGTAGAGATTTTAATTGACAAGAAACCTTACGTGTTAAACGAGGGCGAAACCATAATAATGCCGGCAAATATTCCTCATGCAGTAAATGCTGTTGAAAGGTTCAAAATGTTGCTGACTATGATTAAGGGGCAATAAGCGTAGAGCGTGGGGGCATGGGGAGTGGCGCATAAGAAATATTTGTGACGTGGTGATTTAAATGACCTTATATGCCTTATATGGTAAAGATTTAACCTTATCATTCCTTATTATATAAACTAAAATATCATAATCATGAGCGAGCTTATTAATAATTCAGCTGAAAGAAAAGCACGGTTAAAGGAGCTTATTCTTAGATTACACAAAGGAGAATCGGAAGAAGCAGTGCGTAAAGATCTTTTGGAAACTCTTAGTAGCATTCCTTACGGGGAAGTTGTTGAAGTTGAACAGGAACTTATAAAAGAAGGTTTACCTGAAGAG
The DNA here is from genome assembly GCA_964601515.1 of uncultured Bacteroidales bacterium. GTDB lineage: Bacteria > Bacteroidota > Bacteroidia > Bacteroidales > UBA7960 > PWND01. The sequence continues at coordinate 6,231 of CAZRNU010000011.1, forward strand.
GAAGTTTTAAGGCTTTGCGATGCTCATTCTGCAGTTCTGAAGGGACATGTTGACTTATCAAATATTGTATCTGTTCCTCCCGGTCATCCTGTAGATATAATGAGAATGGAAAATCTTGAACTCAAGAAAGTTACTGCACAGGCTTTTGGCATTTTAAAACAAATTAAAGCATCTGATGAATCTCAATTTCCAAAATTAATACTTCAATTACATTCGACATTAAACAGCATATATGATGTTGATAAACACTATTTAAGAAAAGAATACTTGTTATTTCCTTTTCTTGAAAAACATGATATAACAGGTCCTCCAAAAGTAATGTGGGGAAAGCATGATGAAATAAGAGAACAACTAAAAGGTAGCATCGAGATTGTTCAGACAAAAGAAATGAGTAAAGATGACTTTTTAGCTGCTGCTGATTTAATCATAAAACCTGCATTAATTGCAGTAGATGAAATGGTTATAAAAGAAGAAGAAATATTAATTCCAATGTCATTAGAAAAGCTTGAAGAAAATGAATGGATGCAAATAAGTCAGCAATCTCTTGAGTTTGGATTTTGCCTATACGATCCGCCTGTTATTTGGTCGCCGGAAGGAAGTAAAAAAAACGAGTTAGAACAAATACAGAATATTTCAGGAAACATTCAACTTCCTACCGGAAGCTTTAAAATAGAAGAACTATTGGCTATTTTAAATAGTCTGCCAATAGATATGACATTTGTAGATAAAAATGATAAAGTAAAATATTTCTCTCAGAGTGCTGAAAGAATTTTCCAAAGAAACCGTGCAATTTTAAACAGAGATGTACGTCATTGCCACCCTCCTGCCAGTGCGCATATTGTAGATAAAATCATTGATGATTTTAAAAGTGGCAGGCAAAACAGAGCTCCATTTTGGATAAAAATGGGAGACAAATTTATTCATATAGAGTATTTTGCTCTTAGAGATCAAAACGGTGAGTATCTGGGAGTTTTAGAAATTTCTCATGATGTAAAGAAATATCGCGAACTTGAAGGAGAGCAAAGAATTTTATCATATACTTAAAAAAAAGAAATGGAACAAAAATCAATAATAACACCTAAAAGCAAAGTTCTGCAAGTAATTGAAGACTATCCTCAACTCGAAGAGGTACTCATTAATTACGTTCCGGTTTTTAAAAATCTGAAAAACCCAGTACTTCGCAAAACAGTTGCAAAAGTTGCTACATTACAGCAAGCTGCAGCTATAGCAAATGTAAAAGTTGAAGAGCTTGTGAATCATTTGCGAAAGGAAATTGGACAGGATCTTTTATCCCAAAGCGCTGATCTTAATTATACTACTGAAAAACCAGTGTGGTTTAATGAAAATCTTATAAGAGGAAAGCTTAATGCTAAAGAATTACTGGATCGCGGAGAGCATCCGGTAAATCAAGTCATTGCTGAAATCAATGCTCTTCCGAATAACAGTATTTATCTGTTGGATGCACCTTTTCTTCCTGCTCCATTAATTGATAAAGCAACTAGTTTACAATACAAACATTGGGTATTAAAAGAAAACGAGAATAACTTTAAAATATACTTCTATAAAGTTTAATATTATAAGTTATATTTCGGAATCAAGAACTCTTAAAAAGTAATATTTTAAAAATGTTAACTAAAAATTATGTTAACATTTTTTTTTATTTGTTAATAAAAAGTAGCTACTCGTGTAAATTCAATTATTTTATATCCTATATTTACAATGGTCTTGCTAATTAGTATTTTGGCCTGTTAACAACATCTCGCTATATATATAAAACAGTCGTTAAAATATATATTTGGGGATGCAAAATGATAAAAAACAGAATTATGATATTGATTTAATCATAGTTTTTTAATTAAATAAATGTCTAACTAAACCAATGAGTATGAAAAAAATTTTACAAATGACAGTAATTCTTGTCGGCATTATTATGCTTACGGGAATTCCGGTTAAAACAATGTCGCAGGGGGTTACAACTTCAGCAATTGAAGGTACAGTGCTTACGATGTTGAATGACCCGGTACCAAATGCCAACGTAGTGGCAGTACATGAACCATCAGGTACCAGATATGGTACAGTTACAACCAACGATGGCCGTTTTAACATTCCTAATGTTAGAACCGGGGGGCCATACACAGTTACGGTAACTCACGTAGGTCTGGAACCTGATGAAGTTACAAATCTAAGGTTATCCCTAGGGGAAACACGAAATCTATTATTTATTTTAATAAATGAAGGAGAAGTACTTCAAGAAGTTGTAATTACAGGAAGACAGGACCCTGTGATGAACTCAAGTCGCACAGGTGCTGCAACGAATGTAAATAGTGAGACAATCAAGCAGATGCCAACAATTTCCAGAACTATTGAAGACTATACAAGATTGAGTCCATTAAGCAATCAGTCTAGCTTTGCCGGTCGAGACAACAGGTTTAACAACTATACTGTTGACGGAAACATTTACAACAGTAATTTCGGACTTGGCGGACAATTTGCCGGTACAAACCCAATTAGTATGGAAGCAATTGAAGAGATTCAGATAAATATTGCACCATTTGATGTTCGTCAGGGTGGTTTTACAGGAGCAAATGTAAATGCTATTACAAAGAGTGGTTCAAATCAGCTGCTAGGTTCTATTTACTACTATTATAGGAACGAGCAATTAATGGGACAAAAAATTGGGGATAATAGATTCACGGTTGATGATGCTCTAACTTCAATCAGAGGTGCAAGTATTAGTGGACCAATCCTAAGGGATAAGCTGTTCTTTTTCTTTAGTATAGAACAGGAAGAGTCATCTATTACAGGAGATAGCCGCTTGGCTTCAAGACCGGGATTACCTCCTGATGGACAAACAGTTTCGAGAGTTCCGGCTGATAGGATGGATTTTGTACGAGAGCAAATGATGAGCATTTATGGTTATGAAACCGGCGATTATGAAAATTATCCATTTGCAAATGAAGCGTTAAGATTGAATTTTAGATTAGATTATAATATTAATCGTAACAACAGAGCTTCTCTAAGATATAACCGCTATGAAGCATTCAGAGATGTACAATTATCTCCCAACAGTACAAGAAATGTAACTAGGTACGGTAATACAAATAGAGACGGTATAGAGGCTCTCACATTCAGAAATGCAAATTATTCTGTTGACAATAATGTTAACTCATTTGTGGGTGAAATAAGCTCAGTGTTCGGAACAAAATACGCCAACAACTTAAATATTGGGTACACCTTTGTTGAAGATCCAAAGCGCAGTATTCCTAATAATCAGGTATTTCCGTTTATTGAAGTTTTAGAATGGGATGGCGCAAAACCGGGTGATGTTGATGAATTTGGTGATCCAATGCCACTTGGAACTCCTTTGTATTATTTCACTTTAGGTAATGAGCTTTATTCAGTAGGTAATTTACTTCAAAACAAAATCTTTAATGTAACTAACAACTTTTCTATTTTTGCAGGAATGCACACACTTACAGCAGGTTTGAATTTTGAGTATATGACATTTGCTAATGCTTTCAACCCAAATGCTAATACATTCTACAGATTCAACTCCTATGATTCATTTGTTGCGGCTGTAATAGATAGAGACCCTACTGTTACTCCGGATGGATTTGCAATGAGTTATTCTTATGCAGGACCTGATGATTTACCTTTAGATGAAACTGCCTTCGGCCAATTTGGTATTTATCTTCAAGATAAGATTGAAATTACCCGCGACTTTGTTGTAACAGCAGGCTTGCGTATAGATGTTCCTTTCTTCCCGATTGATTTACCAAATAATCCAAGGCTAGATTCAATTTTTGCAAATCATCCTGAACAAAGATTTACTGATCCTAACGACTCTACTAAAACAATTGCTCCGGATGTTAGCCAATTGCCTGGATATAAACCTCTTTATTCACCAAGGCTATCATTCAACTATGATGTTTTAGGAGATAATTCTTTGCGTGTTAGAGGTGGTAGTGGTTTGTTTTCAGGGCGTATTCCTTTTGTGTGGATTTCTAATCAAGTATCAGCAAATGGTGTTACTAGAGGTTTGACAGGCTGGGATAAATGGAGATATATTGAAGATGATGGTGGTGACTATTGGCAAGAAAATACCTGGGGAACCAACGGAAGGCCTGATTGGCAGGGATTCCAAGAAGACCCATCATTCTACAAACCTGATGGAGCTAACCTTCAGGCTCAGATATCAAGAGATATAAATATAACAGATCCTGAATTTAGATTTCCTCAAGTGTGGCGTACGAATTTGGCAATTGATTATCGTTTGCCATTTGAAGTAATTGCGACATTAGAAGGTATTTATACAAAAGACTATAACAGTCCGTTAGCTCAAAATATTAATCTTGCTGAACCAACCGGAACATTCTCAGGAGTTGACCAAAGACCATATTATTCTACGTATACTGAAAATAGTAACTTTAATGAAGTAATTATGCTCAGAAATACAGATAAAGGTTATTATTGGTCTGTAACTGCTCAGTTGCAAAAAGAATTTGACCATGGTATTTTTGCAAGCTTTGCTTACTCTCGTGGTGTAAGTAAAGATTTTGGCCTAATCGGAGGATCTCAAGCAGGTTCACTTTGGCCAAACGTAGTTGCTGAAAATCGTAACGATCCTGAATTAGGATTTAGCAGATTTGACCAGCCAAACCGCATTGTGTCTTATCTAACATTCAATACTCAAGCTTTTAGTCCCAACAACTCAACTACTTTCTCAGTATTCTATATTGGAGGGGAAGCAGGAAGGTTTAGTTATACTTACTCAGGAAACTTTGGCGACAGAGCACAAAGATTAATGTACATCCCAAATAATGAAGGCGAAATCAACTTGCTACCAATAGTTATTGATGGTGACGTTGCGTACACTCCTGAAGAACAATGGGAAATACTTAATGCTTATATAGAGCAAGATCCATATTTAAGTCAAAATCGCGGACAGATTGCTGAACGTAATGGAGCATTATTACCTTGGTTACATCGCTTTGACTTGCGCATTGCTCAAGATATTATGCTAACTAAATTGCCAAACCGTCATAAAATTCAAATAACTTTTGATATTCTGAATTTTGGCAATATGATAAATAGTGAATGGGGTGTAAGTGATAATGTATGGCAAGCTTCATTGTTGAATTATGCTGGTAGAAACGTTGATACTAATGAACCTCAATACAGATTAAATACTATCAGTGGAACTACGGGAATGCCAACTGAAACATACAAACAAACTATTCATATTGATCAAACATGGAGAGCTCAGATAGGTATTAGATATATCTTCTAATACCATTAAATAAAAAACTGTCATAGAGAGAAAATTACTCTTCTATGACAGTTTTTTTTATTGTGCTAAAACCTTTGAAGTATCTCTGCCGGTTGTTGATGTAAGATTAATCAAAAGCAAAGCTCCATTATAATTCGATAAATCTATGGAAAGATTCTGAGTAAAATCAGATTTCACAACTCTTTCAGAATGAATAATTCTTCCATTCAAATCGTAAATATTGATTATACCATCACTAATTAAAACGTTTACCCATAAGTTTAAATTCCCATTTTTGAAATACGAATTAATAATTTTAGCGTCATCAAGAGTGTTTTGAAAAAACGCTCCTACAGGCGAAAAATACTCATATTTCCCATCAAAATCTGTTTGCTTAAGTCTATAATAAGCTATTCCAATAAATGGAGAAAAATCAGAAAAACTATATGTTGACACATTATTTGAATTTCCTGCCCCATTTATCAAACTAATTGATTCCCAATTTGTTCCATCATTACTACGCTCAATACTATAATAATCATTATTTGATTCAGATGCAGTCGCCCACTCAACATATATTGAACTGGCTAAAGATTGCACTCTAAAATATAATAATTCTACCGGCATTGGGTCAGTGATTATTACACCATCAAAATCATCAGTATCTACACCGTCAATGTAATCGACATTTATTGTACCATCGCCGATAACCTCATTATTATTATTCCCTGAAATTGTATCAACATCAAGTGACCCATTAACTTCAAGTGTACCATTGTTATTAAGATTAAGATTTCCATTAACAATCATAATCCCATTCTCAAATACATTAAGGCTTAGATTATTTAAAACACTAATATTACCATTAATAATTAAAGTACCATAAACATTGAGAGTTGCATTATTTTGGAAAGTAATTAATACGTTTTCTGCGGTCTCAACTACATGATTTAAATTAATTGTAATTGTTACATTATTTCCAAATGTATATCCTGGTGCATCTCCTACCCATGTTGCATTATCTTCCCATGTACCGGTTTGTTGTGATGTCTGTGAGTTTACTATAAACCCCGAAAACATCATAAACAATGCAAATAGTTGTAATTTTATTGATTTCATATTATATAAGTTTATTTCTCTTTAACAAAAAAACTATTAATATTATACGGTAATTTCACCTATTAATATATAGTTATAATTTCTTATTTACAAAGGTAATGTTTTTTATGTTTAAAATATGATTTACATAGCTGTATGGAAAATTTTACATGCTTTGATTCTCATAATTTGTAATAACAAAAACCTTTTTCATCATTTGAAAGATATTAACAATTAATATAATAAAAAGTTTAAAAAGCTTTTTATGATAAAAAAATATTTTTACATTTATACCTCCATTAAACACCTACAATATGAGATATTTAAGCATAATTTTCGCCTTTATTACAATAACACATTCAAGTTATTCGCATTCTCAAAAAAAAGATCATCAGGAAGAACAATTATTTAAATTTTCTATTGAGAGCAATGAACTATCGGCATTTATTGATGGAGTGATATCCACTATTCTTGAAGAAAGGAAAATTGCGGGAGCATCTGTTGTGATAATTCATGACAATGAAGTTCTTGTTAAAAAAGGTTATGGATATGCAGATATTGACAATCATATAAAAGTTAACCCTGACAGTACTTTATTCAGGATAGGATCTATTTCAAAACTTTTCACATGGATAGCATTAATGCAGCAAATTGAAAAAGGAAAATTGACTTTGGATGCAGATATAAACACTTATATTGAAAATTTTAAAATACCGGAAACATTTCAAGAGCCAATTACAATAAGAAGTCTGCTGTCACACACTCCAGGATTTGAGGACAAATTATTATACTTATTTGTGAAATCACCGGAGGAGATGAAAACTATTGAAGAAATTTTCCTAAAACAAATGCCTAAGAGAGTTCGTGAACCAATGAAATATGCAGCTTATTCAAATCATGGTACCGGGTTAGCTCAATATCTTATTGAATTACAAACCGGACAAAAATTTGAAGATTACGCAGATAAGAATATTTTTGAGCCTTTAGGTCTTACTAATACTACTTTTAGACAACCACTGCCAAATAGGTTGAAAGCCAATATGTCGAAAGCTTATGCATTTGAAAATGGTGTGATTAATGAAAAATACTTTGAATATATCCCGCTTGCAGGTGCAGGTGCAGTTTCTTCAACAGCAGGCGACATGGGAAGATTCATGCAGTCGCTCCTATACTCAACTTGTATTGATACAATTTGTCTTCTTGAACACAAAACATTCCTACAAATGCTTGAGCCGGCAATTAATCATTCTCCAGGTTTAAATCCGGCTTTGCATGGTTTTATGGATTTAAGCAGAAATGGTATAAAAATTTTCGGACACGGAGGGGATACATTTTGGTTTCATTCATTGCTAGCTATTATTCCTGATTATAAAATTGGCTTTTTCATTACTTTCAATAGTTTTGAAGGAAATGGTGCTTATGAAATTGCTTTTGAGAAATTCCTAGAAAGATACTTGCCTGATCAGCGTGAATTATTTGACACAATTAGTCTCACTGATGATTACCTGCAAAAATTTGCGGGAAAATATAAAGCTAACAGACATCCCCATTCTGATTTGCTGAAACTATTATCTATTATGCAAACTCTTGATGTAAACGTAGATAATTCTAAACTAAAAATGGATTTCCCTGGAAAAGAAACAACTTTTTGGATTCCTATAGATAGCGTTACATTTAGAAACGTCAGAGGCAATGAATTGATAGCTTTTGAAATGAGCGATGATAAAGCAATAGCAAGAAAACTTTTTTTAGGGAATTTGGCAATTTTCGCATTTGAAAGAATAAAATTTATTGAAAACCCTGTTTTTCATAATGTTGTTTTTCTAATAATAATGGTTACAATAATATTTTCGTTATTCTTGTGGCCATATATAAGTCTAATCAGAAGGAAGCACCAGCGAATATTACCGGCACCGCAATTAATTCCATTCCCAGCCAAGTTTGTTGCATGGATTACAGCTGCTTGTTTTTTTACTTTTTATCTAATATTAATTATTGCTTCGGCAAATAGTGGTCAAGAGCTTATAATGGAAATTCCCGTGAGTATTAAATTTGCAATGTTGTTACCCTTCCTTGCTATGCCCTTCATTCTCTTAATGTTGTTGCAAGCCATAATTCTTTGGAAAATGAAAGACGTAAAATGGAGAAGCAGATTGTTTTATTATTTTTCTATAGTTGTATATATAGTTGCATTATTGCAATTGTATTATTGGAATTTACTTGGCTGGAATTATTAATTTTTGGCGATTTTTATTAAATAAATATAATTACATCTCTACTTAATTGTACTTAAGTATTTTTGCATATACTTTTTATTAAAGCGTTTGCAAAATATTTATGAGATATACATATATTAGTCACTCCATATTAATAGTTATTTATTTCACAATTTTCTTTTTCGATTCTTCAGTTATTATTGCTCAAAACGGAAAAAAAACAATTACTGCAATCCGTACAGAAATTAAACCCAAAATAGATGGAATTATTGATGAAGATATTTGGAATAATGCATTAATAGCAAGTGATTTTATTCAGTATGAACCATATAATGACCGACCTGCATCTTTTCAGACTGAAGTTAGAATTATTTTTGATGATGCTTCAATTTACATTGCTGCTATAATGTATGATGAGGCTCCTGATAAAATATTGAAGGAATTAGGACGTAGAGATTCAGGTGACCAATTAAACGCTGATAGATTTTGGGTTGATATTAATCCTTTCAATGATGGTATAAATGGTTTCAGATTTCAGGTATCTGCATCCGGCATTCAGACGGATATTAACATGTCTGGGTCTACCGGAAATGGAGGCGACAGAAACTGGGATGCAGTTTGGAAAAGCGCAGTTGAGATAATTGACAATGGTTGGGTGGTTGAAATGGAAATCCCCTACTCTGCTTTAAGATTCCCAAAGCAAAACATACATGAATGGGGCATTAACTTTTGGAGAGAAATTAGGCGCACAAGAGAAGTATCAAGCTGGAACTTTGTTAATCGTAGAATTGGAAATAGTATTGCTTCACTTGGCTCTCTTGACGGAATAGAAGACATAACTCCACCTATAAGATTAGCACTATATCCTTATGTTTCTAATTATGTTGAAAAAAAGCAGAACAAACAAGGCTGGGCTAATACTTTTAATGGTGGAATGGACCTTAAATGGGGAATAAATGAAAGTTTTACTATGGATATGACACTTATTCCTGACTTCGGACAGGTGCAATCTGATGCATTAGTTTTGAATCTATCACCATATGAAGTAAAATATGATGAAAAACGTCAGTTTTTTACAGAGGGTATTGAGCTGTTTAGAAAAGCTGATTTATTTTACTCCAGAAGAATTGGAGCTATGCCAAAAGGACATAATGCCGTTTATAACATCGTTTCTGACAATGAAGTTATTCTTGAAAATCCAATTGAAACCAGACTAATAAACGCAACAAAAATATCCGGGCGTACGTCATCCGGTTTAGGTGTTGGATTTTTTAATGCAATGACTGCACCTTCTAATGCTTTATTAATAGACACAATCACTAATATTGAAAGAGAAATCACAACTCAGCCATTTACAAATTACAACCTTTTTGTGCTCGACCAGAGCCTAAAAAATAATTCATACATTGGGTTAATAAACACAAACGTAATTGGCTCTATTGAAGGATATACAGCAAATATCACAGGTGCTGATTTTCGGATACATGATAAAAGTAATCTTTATAGAATAAGTGGGAATACCGCAATAAGTCAGCAATACTTTAAGGATAAAGATGATATTTTCGGTTATAAATACGCATTAAATATTGGGAAATTTGGCGGCTCTTGGCAATATAATTATTACAGATCTGTAATAAGCAATTCTTATCAGCAGAATGATATGGGCTTTCTAAGTCATAACAATACAATAAACAATAATGTCTCGCTTAGCCACAATATTTTTGAGCCTTTCTGGAGATTTTGGAATATAACAAATTCTTTATCAGCAAACAGATCCTACCTATACAATCCCTACACATATGCCGGTATGAGTTTTAGTTACAATTTAAGAGTTCTTTTTGATACAAGGTTCTTTTTATTGATTAATCCTACTTATGCCCCCGGAAGTCAAAAAGACTTCTTTGAACCAAGAGTAAAAGGCAGGTTTTATGACATTGGTGAAGCATTTAATTTATATTCTTTTATTTCTTCTGACTATAGGAAAAGAATTTATGTAGACGCGAGTATAAATTATTATCACATTTATTCCGAGCATAATCAAAAGCATTACACACTTGATATAAAACCTACGTTTAGGGCAAGTAACAAATTAAATCTATCTTACAGATTTTATTACAACATAAAAAATAATAATATTGGCTATGTAAAACATAATGATGAGCAAACAATATACTTTGGAAAAAGACAATCTCCAACAACTATTAATGCTTTAACAAGTAATTATATATTTTCAAAAAATCTTTCTTTAAGCTTCGATTTAAGACATTATTGGTCAACTGTTAATTATACAGGAGAATATTTTCTGCTTAACGACATGGGTAAACTAGAAAAAATTCCCGAAAATCTTGAAATATCTGATATAAATTATAACGCATTTACAATAGATATGATGCTTATATGGTATTTCGCTCCAGGAAGTCAATTAAGTATTATGTGGAAAAATGCTATTTATCAAAATAGTGATTCTTTACCTGACTCCTTTCATGAAAACTTAAGTATATTGCTTAAGGAACCTCAAATAAACAGTATATCATTAAAAATATTATACTACCTAGATTACAGCAAATTAAAAGCTTCATCAAGAAACAATAAGCAAAACTCTTATTAATCAGTGTTTTTCATATAAAAATGCGTAAAAACACTGATTTAAACTTTCATTTAATAAGATAAATTTGTACGTTGGTAACTTTTTCTAAAATCAATGCTTATCAACCAAAATCTATTTTCAACCAAAAAAAAATCTACAATTTATTTCACCAAAATTCCTCTCTTATGAAACGTAATCTCATACTTACAACAGCAATACTCTTGATTTCCTTTGCTGCGATTTCACAAACATTTACACGCGTAGGCAATTCGAACGATGTAAACACAAACCATGAGCAAGGATTTCTACTTATGGGTGGTGGAGCAGACAATATGAATGCCCTTAATTGGTTCTACAACTTAACTGATATTGGAGACGTTGTTATTTTAAGGTTTGACACAGGCACAGGATATAATGATGATTATAGTGCTTCAGTAATGAATTCCATAACAACAATTGAGAGCATAAATACAGTTGCCAGGGCAAATAATGCAGCAGTTGAAACAGCCATTAGAAATGCTGAAGCTGTATTTATTGTTGGGGGAAATCAAGCTAATTACTACAATTATTGGAGAGGAACAAAATTAATGGAAGCACTTGAATACCTGATACATACAAAAGGTGGCTCAGTAGGTGGAACCAGTGCAGGGATGGCAATGTTGGGAGAAGTTTCATATCCGGCACTAAATGCAAGTGTTACATCTGCCAATGCATTAGCAAATCCCTACAACACTGATGTTACCTTACGAAGAGATTTTTTCAGTTCAGGAAATCACATACCCATTCTAAGCAGTGTAGTTACAGATACTCATTATAATAATCCCGACAGAAGAGGAAGACATTTTGTGTTTCTTGCCAGAATGGCGACAGATTGGGGAATGCAAGCCAGAGGAATTGCTTGTAATGAAGTTGTTGCCGTTGCCATTGAGAGTAATGGAATTGCAAGAGTATTTGGAGAATATCCGACTTATGCAGATGATTTTGCATTTTTCCTGACAATGCACCCGGGAGCTGCCGGACCGGAGACATGCACTAGCGGAACTCCTCTAACATGGAATAGAAGCGGTCAAGCTGTTAAGGTATACAAAATTCCAGGAACAACTAACGGATCAAACACTTTCGACCTCAACACCTGGCAAATGGGTAATGGAGGAACATGGCAATGCTGGTCGGCAACTACCGGAACCATGAGTTATAACACCAGTTGTACTCCTCCTGACTTCGGCTTTACGTATTACAACCTTACTATTCAAGCAAATCCAACCGAAGGTGGAACACCAACAGGTGGAGGTAACTACACCAATGGAACTAAGATTATGTTGAATGCAAACCCTGTATTTGGATATAATTTTATCAACTGGACAGATGGTGCAACTGTAATCAGTACTCAGGCAAGTTTTGAATACACCATGCCCGCATCTAATAAAACTATTGTTGCAAATTATGAACTGATACCGCCAGATCCAATAGACGGACCTATAACCTTATATTGGACTGTTTGTCCAACTGCTAGCACAACTTCATACCGAACTGAACAATACAGTGTATATATTTCAAATACCGGGACTGCAATTGGAGATTTTATTTTACTTCATAACGAAACTCTTTTAACTACCCATACAAATTGGGATTACCGACCAAGAAGCGTTGATATTAGCGATTACCTTGGCGATGCAGTTTATATTGCCTTTAGGCACCATAACTCTACAGATAAGGACAGAATTTCAATTAATGATGTAAGGCTATTTTGGGAAGATGGATCTAAAGCAGAGGTTGATATTTTTGTTGAAAATTTTGACTCATCAGCCGGTATTCCTGCAGGTTGGACATTAATTGATGCAGATGGAGATGGTAAAAACTGGTATTGGGCTTCATATGCCGGAGATGGATATTTATTGAGTGCATCATACGAAGGGGTAGCTTTAACTCCTAATAACTACATCATTACACCATCCATTCAACTTGGCACTGCACCATCAGGATATAAACTAACTCTTCAGGCAAATCCTACAGGAGGTGGAACTGTAAGTAATAATCCCACTGGCTCCTAGTTTGAAGCAAATGACGTAGTTACTGTTTCTGCAGTTGCAAATAACGGATACGCATTTGTAAACTGGACAAAAGGTGGTGTTCCAATTAGCACAAGTGCAACTTATAATTATACTATGCCTTCGGAGAATGTAACTTTGGTTGCAAATTTTGCTGAAGCATGCTTCACACCAAACTACACCCAAAACTTTACGGGTTTGTCAAGTTTGCCACCAAAATGGACTCAGACAGGAACGCCAACTTGGGCTGTAGGAACTATTGCAACTGTAGGTCTTGCAGCCGGTCAAGGAAATTATGCTTATGCAAACTATAGCGGAACAGCTGCTCAAGCCGGACAAATGGTATCAGATTGCTTCGATTTTGGATTATACTCTGATATCTCAATATCAATGCATCATAGATTTTATAGTGCAAATTCCGGGAACTCAGCATTCCTCGAATACAGTATTAATGGAGGCACTTGGACTCAGATTGCTAATTGGACAACGTCTATGGGGGCTGGTGCAACATATTCTTCCGGTATTATCCCTGCTCTTGCAGGACAAAACAATGTTAAGTTCAGATGGAGAGTTGTTTATCCAAGTCATGGCAATCCTAGTCGTCAGAAAACATGGAGCGTTGATGATATAACAATAACGGGAACTTTTATTGGAGGAACAATAACACCCGGAGATGTCAATGATGATGGCTTCGTTAATGTACTGGATGTTGTTTGGATGGTAAGTCACTTAAACGGCAGCACGCCGGCAGGTTTCAACATGACAAATGCCGATGTAAACGGAGATTCTTCAGTTAATATCGCAGATCTTACTGCATTAATTAACTTAATTCTTGGTGGAGCTAAGAACACTCCACTAACAAATGAAGATTCTGAGGCATATATATTTTTAGATAAAGATGGTTTAGTTAAACTAGAAAGTGATGGAAACCTTATTGCTATCTTATTTCAGCTTTCAAGTGCTCAGTCATGTAATGCTAACATTAGTCTTCTAATAGACACAGATCATACTATTTCGTATAACAAAGACAGTGGAATTGGAGTAATTTATAGCATGAATAACACTCCCATACCAGCAGGCGAAATTTCACTTTTTAAAATTACTGATATTGCAATTTCTACAATTAATTGGGGACTGACTCAAGCATCTACTGAGGGTCACACCCTGGTAGAAATTAAATCAAGTACTGCATTTGATGCGACTCCTATTTCTGAAATTCTTGGTGAATTTGATATAAACATATACCCCAACCCTACTGCAGGCAGATATTCAATAAGACTTGTTTTGCCTGAAGATGCTTTTGTGGATTTCAAATTAATTACCAGATCCGGCGGAATATTAAAACAAACAGAGAACACTCTATTTGGACAAGGTGAGCATATTCTTGAGTTTACAGCAGACAGTACAATTAGAAGTGGAATGTATTTCATCATCATAAATGTTTCCGACACAAAAACACGCAGACTCATTAGAACAATTGACGAGAAGATTATTATAATGAGGTAGTTATTTGTGAGTAGTGAGTAGTGAGCGGTGGGGTTTGGAGTTTGGAGTTTGGGATTTGAAGCTAAAGTTTGACAAAAGAATTAGATAATTTTTTTAGAATTAATAAAAAACCGCCTTTTTTGAAGGCGGTTTTTTTATTAAAACCCATTTAGTTTCATAGTAACTGTTGGAATAAGCAACAGGAACCCAAGAATTATCAATGTTAAAATCATTGGCCAAACCCACTTAACCCATTTATTGTATGGAATTCTTGCAATGCCCAATACAGCTATTAAAATCCCTGATGTAGGTGTTATCATATTAGTAAAACCATCTCCGAACTGAAAAGCAACAACAGTAGCCTGCCTTGATATCCCGATTAAATCGCTGAATGGGGCCATTATAGGCATTGTAATAGCTGCTTTAGCAGATCCGGATGGGATAACTATGTTTATTACAGTTTGAATAACATACATTACTCCTATTGAAGCGACATCTCCAAAATTGCCCATCGCCTTTGATAATCCATATAAAATTGAATCTATTATACCACCGTCAGTGAGTACCACAATTATACCACCTGCCAACCCAACAATAACAGCTGCAGATAAAATATCTTTCACCCCCTCTAGAAATAACTTTGCAATTTCATCGGCCGATTTATTGATTGCCATACCTGATGCTATGCCCATTCCAAGGAATAATGTTGCAATTTCCATAACATACCAACCATATCCCATTACACCTATAATTAGATAAATAATTGTATATGCCAAAAGCAACAGTATAAAATAATGAACTGATTTTTTTAATGATAGAAATCCCAATACTCCAAATAATAAAGTAAAAGAAGGAATCAACATTGCTGTAAAACTTGAATTCCCAATTGTTAATGTCGTATATGGGTAATACACAGAAAAAATAATCATCACTAAAAAAGTTAACCCAAATACAAACCATGCAATTTTTGGAGTGTAGTATTCAATATGGTTTGATTCAGAAACACCCTTTTCCCTCCAGTAAGAATCTTCTTCAAAAACAGGAGAAGCTTTGGGGTTTTTCTTGATTTTATTGGCATACCTGATTACAAATATAATTCCAACTGCAGTAAGCACAATAAATGTCACAAGCCTATATTCGATTCCCGAAAATAGAGGAATATCAGCAAGACCTTGGGCAATTCCTATAGTAAATGGATTAAGGATAGCGCCGGCAAACCCTATATGAGCGGCAACATAAACAAGGCAAACACCAACAATACTATCATACCCCATGGATATTGAAAGAGGTATTAGAATAATTGCAAACGCTATAGTCTCCTCACTCATTCCGAATATTGCCCCAAAAAGGCTGAACATCACCATTATTAAAACAATAACAATATTATTAACTCCTAATCGTCGCATTAATGCAAATCCTTCCAGCTTTTTAGTAAACCTCAAAAAAGCAAGTATAGCAACGTCTATAGCCTTACTATGATTCATTATCCAGAATGCACCTCCAATAATTAGAATGAAAATTATGATATTGCTTTGCTTCACAAATCCTTTAAAAAGGGCAGAAAACACCTGCCATGTTTGAAATTGAGAAGACTTTTCCGGAGCATGCTCTTCAGGAAGATTCTGTTCATAATAAAATACCATCATCTCCTTTTCAACGCCTTCAATAAGTCTGGTTTCTTTAACATACTTTCCTGATGGAATTACCCATGTTAGTATAGCAGCAATAACAATTATCCCAAAAACAATCACATACGTATGTGGTACCTTTTTCAACATCTCTTTACTCCTTAATTTTTTTTTGAAACACTTAATTAAACATTCTTAGCAGTGACTTCGAGAGCTTCAGCCACCTCTCACCGCTCCCTGCTCCTTGCTCCCGACTCTCCGCCTATTTTAACTCAAACTCTTCACCCGGAAGGTAAATATCAATTAATAAATTTCTTACTCCAAGTTTTCCATTAACTTCAATTTGAGATTTTCCAGGATTTCTGAACACAACAACCTGAGATTCACCAACAACTTTAGCTTTATTAGCAATTACAAGAATAGCTGTAGCCTCATCTATACCAATTCCAATTAATTCCGGATGTTCAATTATTGCACTGATGAGTCTATTGTATCTACTTCTCCAAACAAAATGCTGGTCTATAATAGCTGTGGTAATAAAACCTAATCCTTTGGCAAGTTCAATATTTTCACTTTCAATAGTTCTGAATGTTGCACGATATTCCGTTGATTTAAGTTCATTACCGGTAATCATTTTTTCACTCATAACTGCTGCACCCGCACTTGTACCTGCAATCATAGCACCATTATTAAAGGCATAATGAATTGCTTCTTCAATAGCATTCCCATCAACAATTTGCATAAATCTATTCTGATCGCCTCCGGATATATATATTAATGAAGCATTTCGCAAAGAATCAATCCATATCTGCGGAGGAGTTTCATTTGGAGGAAAATTATACCCTGTTACATTTTCAATTCCCAGATTATTAAACTCTTGCATCAAATTAAACAAAGTAGTGTCAGACACTTCGCTCGACATAGGAAGTATAAAAACATATCCACGTTCTCCTAAATCTGTTTCATTAATCAAATGCAACATTAATGAATCAGACCTATTTCCTCCTCCAATAATAAACAATTTACCACTTGACGATGAAGTTTCATTATCATAATAGCAACTCACACTTAAAAAAGTAAAAGCTGCTATTATAAAGTATCCAAAAAGTTTTCTAATCATAACAATTCTATTCAATTACATAAATTTCAAGTTCTGAAATAAAAATCCTATCCATATCCGACACATTAAAATGCCTGATAGCAAGATAAACAACTTGACCAACGTAATCTGATATATCAATTTCTCTTTCAATTGGAGTCCATTGTGGAGTCTCTTCAGTAAAAGTTTCCTCGAAAATCAATTCAAAATCTTCCTGAATCATTTCACCGCCGGAAATCATAACTCCATAATTTTCTTTTCTGTAGCGAGGAGTATTTGCAGAAACGCCAACAGTGTATCTGAAAATAACCAATGCCTCGGTAGAAAACTCAGTTAAGTCAATAGCCGGCATAATTAACCAATTATCAGGAGTTAATGCAGCATCTCCTTCAGAATCGTAAGACTGACTTCTAGCCTGTCCATCTTCAGATCTTATTCCCCAATACCAATCAAATCCGTCACCATCAACATCCCATGTAGTAATATCAGATGGTAATTCCTCATTTTCGGAAGTAAAATCTTCAAAGTATAATGAATTTTTACCCAATAAAACTGCTTCAACCTTCTCGAGATTATTGTAATAGAGGTCGTTTGGGCCTGTAACCGTAAGCGTTATTACGTATTTCCCGGAAGCACCATAAATAACTACCGGATTTTCTTCAGTAGATGTTTCTCCATTGCCAAAAGACCAATTGTAGGAATTTGCATTTACTGATTTGTTTTCGAATCTAACTTCATAAGAAACTTCATCTGTGTCATCATTAATTATCTCTTCAATAGTAAATGTAAAGTCAGCTTGTGTACTTGCCGGTGGAACCAAAATATCATCCTCACAGGCAATTAAAACAACTAATAGCGATAAAACTAAGACTGACAATTTATAAATAATGCTATTATTTTTCATCTTTAGAAATTTTTGAGGTTTATAAATATTAATAACCATCGTTTTGATACATATTTTCGTTTGTATTTGTCAATATTTCATTCAGCGGAATAGGATATAATGTCTGATTAATGTTTGTAACATTTTCAAGAACAGTAATAGCTCTGCCTGTTCTCACTAAATCAAACCATCTATGCCCTTCAAATGCAAATTCTTTCATTCTTTGAGTTTCTATTTCGAGTAAAAGAACCTGAAAGTTAGTTGATGTTACAGGCAGCAATTCGGCCCTTTCTCTGATTTTATTCACATCGCTTTGCACTAAATCCGATTCTATCTGAAGCAAAGCATTTGCTTCGGCCCTAATAAGGTACATTTCAGCTAGCCTAAATACATAAACATTATCAGTTCCTTTTTCAATATCCGAATACTTTTGAACATAAAGGTCGGCTCCTGCCTTTCCAATAGAAATATCGCGCCTCACATCAATAGCGTCATAAGAATTATATAACTGCTGAGTTGGCGCAAATTCTCTTCTTCCACTAAAGGAGCTTGGGAAGAAATATTCAGCCAATCTATTTCTATCTTGTTCATTAAATTCAATTTCAAAAATAGATTCATTATTTTGGGTTCCACTAAACAGAGTTGCAAAGTCATTTTCTATTTCAAGTCCAAAATCGTCTATTACAGAAGTAGCAGCACTTACAGCATCTACTAATCTGGAAGTTTGATTAGAATGAAAATAGAAATACAAGCTGGCTCGTGCTTTCAATGCTAAAACTGCCGACTTTGAGGCTCTTCCTAGAATAATTTCTTCAGTAATTAGTTCTTCAGCAGCTGACAAGTCAGTAAAGATTTGCTCATATACATCATTAACAGATCTTCTAGGGACATTAAGATCTTCATCTGAAGCAGTAGCAGGAGAAACTCTAATTGGAACGGGGCCAAATAGTTTTACTAAATTAAAGTGGCTTAACGCTCTTAAAAAATACAATTCCCCTTTCAGCTTTTCAACTTCAGCTTCTTCATCTTCAGTAAGGTTTGTAACCTCAGGAATCTTTTGCAATACATTATTAATCCTGTTAAGAGATGTATACAAACTACTCCAGATTCCTTCAACGATAATATTATCGGCAAGAATACTATTATTATTAATCTGATTATATCCTGCTGTAGTACCTGTCCAAGTTAACAAATCAGCTGTAAGATCTCCTGCAACAAGATAATTTCTACCATAATAATCCGCAGATTGAAATGCATCATAGCAACCATTCACTGCCCTCTTAATATCATTTGCACTTGTAATTGCCTCATCGGCAGAAATGCTATGCAAAGGCTCTACATCCAGCACATCGCAAGATAAGAATACAAATAAACTGATTATTGAAATATATAATTTATTTTTCATAATTGTTAGTTTTTAAAGTCCAAGATTAATTCCAAAAGAAATAGTACGTACTTGAGGATGAGTAAAGAAATCAGTACCCATAACAACATTAGCCGGGCCGGCATAGTTTACCTCAGGGTCCATTCCACTATAATTTGTATATGTTAGAAGATTTTGACCTGTAACATAAACTCTAGCACTACGAATGCCTGCTCTTGTAAGATGCTTTTTATCAATATTATACGATAAAACTACATTTTTAACTCTAAGATATGATCCATCTTCAATAAAACGTGATGAGATTCTATTGTTATTATTAGGGTCTAACTCTGTGGCTCGTGGCACACTTGTAATATCTCCCGGTTCACGCCAGCGGTCCAATACAGCAGTTGTCTGGTTGTCTGAACCTTTCATTGACTCAATATAAATCCTGGTTCCATTAAAAATATCATTTCCGTACGAACCTTGAAGGAATATGCTAAGATCAAAATTCTTATAGGAGAAATTATTTGTGAAACCACCAATAAAATCAGGATTAGGATCACCTATTTTGGTTCTGTCATCAGCGTTTATGATTCCATCTCCATTAATATCATCAAAAACTATATCACCTGTTGAAGGGTCAACACCAAGACTTCTGTATCCATAAAAAACGCCTAATGGTTCTCCAACCCTAACAGAATTACTACCTCTTCCAATATTGTCAAGGGGCTGATCATTATAAAGCGACAGCACTTTATTTCTATTTCGGGAATAATTCAGATTTGATGTCCAACTGAAATTTTCTTTTTTAACATTTACAGTATTTAAAGTAATTTCTATACCTCTGTTTTCAAGTTCGCCAATATTTGAGACTATACTGTAGTATCCGGAAGTCATAGAAACCGGTCTGCTAAAAAGAAGATCTTTAGTATGATTTTTATAATATTCAAAATTTATTTCAATTCTGTCGTTATACAGGCCAATATCAGCACCAACATTATACTGATAAGTAGTTTCCCATTTAAGATCAGGGTTTGACAGTGCAAGAGGATAAATACCGGCTTCACCAAGATAATTAGAACCACCTCCATAGAGCGACAAATATGCGAAATCCGGAATTCCGTCATTACCTGTAACTCCATAACCACCTCTAAGCTTGAATTCATTTATTGGAGTTGATAAGTTTTTAAAGAAATCTTCTTCAGAAACGCGCCAGGCGAGAGAAGCTGCAGGGAATAAACCATAACGATTGTTTTCTCCGAATCTTGAAGAACCGTCATATCTTGCAGAAGCTGAAATAATATATTTGTAATCGTAGTTGTATTTAACTTGTCCGAAATATGAATTCATTCCACGGTTAACACCTCTTGAATATGCATTTGTAATTGTGCCGGCTTCACTAAGATATTGGAAGCTTTCATTTGGAAAGTCAACACCACGTATTAATTGATTTCTTCTTTGATATTTTTCAAACGAATAGCCAACAAGAATTTCAGCGTTATGCACGTTAGCAAAAACATCCGCATAACGCAATGTGTTATTAGAAACTATATTGGTAACATTGTTTTGAGCAGATATTCCTATTCCATTTGATCTTGCACCCTGACGAGTAGTTGCAGGGTCATAACTATGCTCCCTCAAACTTAAATAATCGAATCCCCACTTCGTTTGAAAAGTAAGTTTTTCAAGAATTTTGTAATCACCATAAAGGTTACCGATTGTTCTGTATGAATGTGCTTCATTTAAAGCTTCATTTCCAATTGCCACGGGGTTGGCAAAAGGAGCATCTTCATTATAAGAGCCATCTTCGTTATAAACCGGGAAAATAGCCGGGTTTGCAATTGCATTTGCAAGAGGTGCATTAAGCGATTGGTCACCTTCTACCCTATTATTCAGTGCATAACTAACTCCCAAACTAGCTCCAACGTTAAATCTTTTATTCACTTTATGATCAAGATTTACTCTACCATTAAGTCTTTCATAAGAAGTTCCTATTAACACGCCTTCTTGCAAAAAATAATTTCCAGAAATAAAAAACTTAGTTGCATTATCGCCACCGTTAAATGAAAGCTCATAATTAGCCATAGGGGCACTTTTTAGAACTTCATTTAACCAATCAGTATCAATAATATTTTCAGGATCGGCAGGGGAAGTACCTTTTAGTTCGTGCCATTGCTCAGCATTAAGCATTTCTAGTTTTTTCTCAATACTTTGAATACCGTAGCTTGCATTGAAATTTATATTAGTTTTTTGAGCTGAACCCCTTTTTGTTGTTATAAGGATAACTCCATTTGTTGCCCTCGCACCATAAATTGCTGCAGTAGAAGCATCCTTCAAAACAGTAATCGATTCAATATCATTTGGATTAATGTCTGATAATGCATCTATTGTCTGCCCTGAAAACCCAACCTGCCCTAAATTGCCTGTGGTTATTGGAATTCCGTCAACAACTATTAGTGGATCATTTCCGGCAGAAATAGAACTATTACCTCTAATCCTAATCGAATTAGCTGCGCCGGGAGTACCGGAGCTTGCAGTAATTTGAACACCTGCTGACCGGCCCTGCAAAACCCCGTCAAGTGTTCTTAATGGCAAGTCTTTGATTTGATTTTCACCAACAACACCTAAAGAACCGGTTATCAATTTACTTGATTCTGTACCATAACCAACTACTATAACCTCTCCTAGTCTCGCAATATCCATTACCATTGATACGTTTATTGTACTTTTTCCTTCAATAGGAATAATCTCTGCAGCCATTCCTACATAAGAGAAGACTAAAGTATCATTGGCATTTGCCTCGATGTTAAATTGTCCATTAATGTCAGTAATGGTACCAACTGTAGAATTTTTTATAAGAATTGTTACCCCGGGAAGAGTAATATTATCTTCCATCATGGATGTAACTACTCCACTAACTTTTATCTTTTGAGCAAATATGCCCCCTGAGATAACAATCAGCAATAAAAAGATTAGAATTCTTCTCATAAGCGATAAATTTTTGTTGATTAATATTATAATTTTCTTTAAGCAATAAGACTATAAAAGAATGGTTTTTTTTTCTCACATCCCAACTATTACAAAAATAGAATTTTTTGGGATTATTCCAATAGGATTGCCTATTATTTAATGATTTGCGTTATTGATGACTTTCATTACATATAGCAAATCTCTAAATATGAATAGAATAACTTGATTTTATTAAATTCAAAATTTTTGTTAATAACAATTATTATTAACTTTAGCAAACCAATTAATTGCTAAGAATTTATTTAACCGGTTACATAATGCAAAAGAATAAAAGCGAAACAAAATCAGCTAAAAACCAAAGCATAGAGAATTATGTAAAGCATCTAGAATCGGCATTATCAAGATTGGAGTATTTAGCAGAAGCCTTAAAGGAAAGTGAATTACGATTCAAGCTACTAGCAGAGATTGCTCCCGTAGGCATTTTTAGAACAGATGAAAAGGGAGTTACAAATTATGTGAATCCACACTGGTGCAGCATATCCGGATTAAGATCTGAAGAGGCAATTGGTGATGGATGGTTAAGAGCTGTTCATCCGGAAGACAGGATTATTATTCAAAAAAATTGGGAAAAAAAGGCCGGATATAATAAGATTTCTGAAGCAGAATATAGGTTTCTTAGAAAAGACGGCTCGATTTCGTGGGTAATTGGCAAAGCAATTCCATTAAAATCATCAAATAAAAATCATGCGGGTTACATTGGTACTATAACCGATGTAACGCAATTAAAAATTGCAGAGAACAAGCTTTACAAAAGACTTGAAGGAGAAAGAATTTTGTCATCAATATCTTCAAGGTTTATAAATGTGAGCTTGCAAACTATCGATAAGGAAATAAATTTAGCTCTTAAAGAAATTGGAATTCATGCTGACGCTGATAGAAGTTATGTATTCATTATTTCTGATGATGATCAACATATTTCAAACACACATGAATGGTGTAGAAAAGGCATTAGCACTCAGATGCAAAATCTTCAAAATGAACACATTAGTTCATTACCATGGCTAATGAAAAAGCTTTATAAACATATTCCCATTCACATTAAGTCTGTAAAACGGTTACCAATTGCTGCAAAAAACGAAAAAGATATTTTAGAATCTCAGGAGATAAAATCTGCTCTAATTATTCCCCTTGTAATATCAAACAAGCTAATAGGTTTCTTAGGGTTTGATGCCGTGATTGAAGAGAAAGTGTGGTCAGATGAAGATGTGGTTCTTTTAAAAATATTAGCAGAAGTATTATCAAACTCGTTTAAAAGACTTAAATCGGAACAACTACTTCGCGAAAGCGAAGAAAGAAACAAAGCTATTGTTAATGCACTGCCTGATATGTTTTTTAGGCTAAACAAAGAATCTGTTTTTATCGACTGTTCAACATTACATGCTGAAAAGTATTATATACCAATTGAGCAGTTCATAGGTAAAAAAGTTCAAGATGTTTTACCGCCAGCTTTGTCTGATATTATAATGGAAAAGCTTAATGAAGCGAAAACCACTAATACACTTCAAATTTTTAATTATCCGCTGATTGTTAAGGGAATAGAAAAATGGTTTGAAGCTAGAGTAATTCCGGACATTAACAATGATTTGCTTGTAATTGTTAGAGATGTGACAGAGCAAAAGGATCAACAAAAGAAACTTGAACAAAAAAATGAAGAGCTTGAAAAATATACTTATACAGTCTCCCATGATCTAAAAAGTCCACTTATCACAATTAATGGGTTTGCAAAATATTTACTTGAAGATATTAAAAACAACAATTATAATAATGTAAAGATTGACCTTCAGAGAATAATAAATGCATCAAATAAACTTAGCAATATGCTTGACGATTTACTGGAAATATCAACGGCCGGACAAATTGTCAGCAAAACTCATAATTTCCCTCTTGGAAGAATAATAAAAGATGTATTAGATCTTTTAGCTATTACAATCAGTAAAAAGAATGCAAAAATTATAATAAACAGAAGACTTCCTGTAATATCTGCAGATGAAAACAGAATAAAAATTGTAATGCAAAACCTAATAGAAAATGCTCTTAAATATTCAAGTAAAGATTTAGACCCGATTATTGAAATTGGATCTAGAATTGATGGCAACAAAAGAGTTATTTTTGTAAAAGATAATGGAATTGGAATTCATCCTGATTATAAAACAAAAATATTCGGATTATTTACTAAATTTAAGGATGAATCAAAGGGGTCGGGAATTGGTCTTGCTATATCCAAAAGGATTATTGAAGCTCACAATGGAAGTATATGGGTAGAATCTGAGGGAATTGGAAAGGGTTCAACATTTTGTTTTTTTATACCAAAAAATCTTTCTTAAAACAATTATTATGAATAGTGTTAACAATCAAGACTTACTTAATATAATGCTGATTGAAGATGATTTTGATCATGCAGAATTAACTAAGCGAATAATAAATAACTTAGAAAAGACAGTAAAATTGATTCACGTTAAAAGTGGCGAGAAAGCCTTAGATTTTCTTTTACATAAATGCAATACTAAAAGGGCGAGTGAGATTGATTTAATAATTTTAGATTTAAGACTTCCCGGTTTAGATGGAATAGATATTCTCAAAAAAATAAAAGAATCAAAAGATATCAAAGGAATTCCGGTTGTTGTATTGAGCACCTCCGGATTTAATCATGATAAGAATCTTGCAAAGAAACACAAAGCCGATCACTATCTCGTAAAACCCCTTGATCAGAAAGAATTAATTAAGACTCTAATTGATTTGAAATTATACTAAAAAGAAAGCTTCAACCTATTTTTTTATCAGTTTAATAGTTATCTCTTTTCCATCAACTTCCAACCTTAAAAAGTACACTCCGGAAGGTTGATTACTAAATGGATAAGGAATTGTATTGCGACCAACATTTAGGCTTATTTGCAAATTTGCTAACTCATTCATAACAACATCATACAATCTAACATTTGCAACAGATGAATTAAGAGAATTGTAGTACTCTAAATGCACAAAAGTGGAGAATGGGTTGGGAAATACATTCACTTTAAGTTCATTATTTACTGAAATATTTTCAAAATCAAAAATTGAAACATCATCATCAATTACTTGATATTCAAATACTCCAATATCAATTCTTTCGCCTTTAATTCTTGGATTTCCAATTAAATCATATTCAAAAATGTCAAGTTCATTCGAAAATTCATATCCTGCATTAATACATGAAGATTCCGAATTCAATTCAAACCAGAAATCAATTTCCTCGAACAATGGATCTTCATCAATATTGTTTTCGAAGTTTCCCAAAAATGCCTCTCCAATTGCTCCTCCCTGCATACCTTCTAATCCGCCTTCAAGGTTGTTATTATAGAAATCGGGAGCAGAATTTACGTCCCATATAAATATCTGATTTATCTGCTCGGGATATGATGTGTTGTTTCTTATAATGTTATTATAAAATTTCGGTGCACTACCTTCAAAAAAGTACAAACCTCCACCATATCCTGCATAATTATTCATAATATTGTTGTTTGCTATTACTACCGAACCATCAATAAAAGCTATTCCTCCGCCAAAAAACATTGCAGTATTATTTGTAATAAGATTATTTGAAATAACAGCATCTGATTCCATTCGCAAAACGCCAATTCCACCACCAAGCGGAGCATCGTTCTCATTTATTATACAATTATAAATTGTAGGATTTGCTTCTTCAATAGCAACCGCACCACCTATGCCTTCAGAAAAATTATGATAAAATTCAGACCATCCAATTTCAACATTGCTTTTCATCATAAATACAGCACCACCATAGGCATATATCGAACTATCGAATGTTTGTACAGTGTTATTGTGAAACAAACAATTATTAATAACAGCTTCAGTATCATAAATGTAAACTGCGCCACCTTTTGTGTAAGCATAATTATGTCTAAAAATAGAGTTTTCAATAATTGCAGTCTTAGGGCCAATGATTCTTAGCGCACCACCTTCAATATAGTCGCCATTAGATACTTTCGAAAACTCGAAAATGCAATGCTTGAAAATTGCCTCAGATTCACTACGTCCGTTCAGTCTGATACCATTCCATCCTCCACCCGGTTTATAAGTATCATATATCCCTAATGTATCAGAAGCAGTAAAAATGATAGGCTCATCTTCAGTTCCTTCAGCTATAATATTTCCTTCTACATTAATGTTGTAATATCCGTGGAACAATACAACTGTACCTTTTGGGATTTCCCATGTAGAGCATTGAGAGACAAAGACATCTTCAACTACATGCAAAGTATCAGGCGCATTCGAAAATGAAATATTTGAAATCAAAGCAGCAACAATAAATGTTACAATTGAGACAAGATTTTTAATGGTATTTTTTTTCATTTTTTTATAAAGATTTATATTAATCATAAAGTTTAACATATTCATACTTGTTGCCTCTTGCATCAAGAAATTTTAAAAAATCTTGATACGAAATAATAATAGAAGCAGTATTTATATTTGGATGGAAGCTGATTCTATCACTATTTTTTAAATTATCATCCAGAAACAAATGCACATGACAATCGTTGTCATTTATAAGTCCTAATGGTGAAACAGAGCCGGGCGTGACACCTAAATATTTTTTCATTCTTTCAGGAGAGGCAAAAGACAATTGTCATTGCTTCAATTTAAGTTCAAGACTTCTAATATCCAGTGCTTGCTTATGTTCAATTATTGTAAGATAATGCTTATTGCCCTTATGATTTCTAAAAAACAAGTTTTTACAATGAGTTGCTTCAATATCTTTCCAGTATTGTGATGCTATCTCAACTGTAGGAGCCTCCGGGTGTTCGTAATAATCAAAATTAATACTTAAAGAATCAAGAAAAGAATAGAGTTTTGGGTCGCCGTTCATTCGTATTTCATTATAAATCTATCATCAAAGCTAATATAAAACCGGATAAATCAGGAATCCTTAACGGTTTTTCCTGAAATATCCGGCTAAATTACAAGAAGTAATAATTATTGGCCTCTCATATTCATGATATCCCTGTCAAACAGATAAATATTTTTATCTCCAAGTAATTTTAATTTATCAAGAATATTCTGAACAGAGGTTTCTTCTTCTACTTGCTCAGTTACAAACCACTGCACCCAATTATTAGTAGCATGGTCTTTTTCAGCAACAGCAAGGTCAACGATTTTATCAATAGATGCGGTAACCATTTGTTCGTGTTCTAAAGCAGCTTTGAAAATTTCCGGAACACCTTTGTATGTTTTTGGAGGCATATCAATTTTTGGAATTATTGCATGTCCGCCCCTTTCATTAATAAAACGAACAAATTTCATCATGTGCATACGCTCTTCTTCAGCCTGAGCATAAAACCAGTTCGAAATTCCTTCATAGCCTTGAGTTTCAGCCCAAGATGCCATTGCGAGATAAAGTTGAGAAGCATAAGCTTCTTTGCCCACCTGTTCGTTTAGAATTGTTTCGATTTTCTTTTTTAACATAGTTGTAATATTTAAAAGTTTATAATTTGTTTGTATAATGCGATGTAATTAATTTGAAATACTTACTTGTAAAACAAACAACAAAGAATAATGTTTGAAAAAAATAAATTATTGATTTAAAGCCTCTGCTCCACTTACAATTTCAACAATTTCTCCTGTAATAGTAGCCTGACGAACCTTATTGTACTTTATAGTTAAGTCTTTTAGAACTTCTGTTGCATTATCTGTAGCTTTATGCATAGCAGTCATTCTTGCGCCTTGCTCACTTGCAAAAGAATCTAGTGCTACCCTATAAAACATTGTTCGAATTGTTTTAGGTATCAATTCATTCAAAACCTCAACTTCATTTGGCTCAAGAATTATATCATTAACTTCATCCTCTTTAAGTTTCTTTCCTTTAGAATCAACTGAATTATTAGTAAATGGAAGAAATTGTTCACAAACGACTTCCTGTACGGCAGGATTTTTAAACTTATTATAAACCATTTCAATCTGATCAACCTCTCCGGAAGTAAACAAATTCATAAACTTCTCTGCCATTGTAATGCAATACTTATAATTCTCGCTACTTAATACATCCAGTTCATGACCTATTATTTCAGTATCTCTTTTTTTGAAAAATTCAAATCCTTTTTTACCAATCAAAAACAACTTCACATTGGCAGTTTGATTAACTTCCTCAATCCTTTTAATTGCGTTTTTAATAACAAAAGAGTTGAAAGGGCCGCATAATCCTTTGTTTGCTGTAAATACAATTAAAAGAATGTTTTTCACTTCCCTGTTTTGAGAAAAAGGATTAACATTTTCACCTTGATTTGCAGATGTTGTCCGATGCTGCAGTATTGCAAGTAAATGTTGCAGCTTTTGAGCATAAGGCCTAAGGCTAAGGATACCATTCTGAGCTTTTCTAAGCTTAGATGCAGACACCATTTTCATAGCACTTGTTATTTGCCTAGTAGATTTAACAGACGCTATTCTAACTCTTATTTCCTTAAGATTAGCCATTTATTATTTTATTAACTTCTCGAATTTTGTAGAAATTGCTTCTGCGGTATCAGTAAGAACTTTAATGGCATTATCACTAAGAACGCCTGACTTCAGTTCATTTAAAGTATCTTTGCAATTAACCTGTAAATAATCAAGATATTCAGTTTCGAATTCTTTAACCTTGTTTAGAGGAACTTTTCTTAAAAGCCCCCTTGTACCGCAATAAATAATTGCAATTTGCAATTCAACAGGAACAGGTTCGTATTGGCCCTGTTTCAATATTTCAACATTTCTAGCCCCTTTGTCGAGTACAGCTTGTGTAACAGCATCTAAATCTGAGCCGAATTTTGAAAAAGCTTCCAATTCACGATATTGAGCTTGGTCAAGCTTTAGAGTTCCGGCAATTTTCTTCATAGATTTTATTTGTGCATTACCACCAACACGCGACACTGAAATACCAACGTTAATTGCTGGTCTTACGCCTGCGTTAAATAATGAAGATTCAAGAAAAATCTGACCATCTGTAATAGAGATTACGTTGGTAGGAATATATGCGGAAACGTCACCTGCTTGAGTTTCAATAATAGGGAGAGCAGTTAACGATCCTCCACCCTTAATAAGATGCTTTATACTTTCAGGAACATCATTCATTTGCTGTGCAATTTCATCTGACTGAATAATTTTAGCTGCTCTTTCAAGTAACCTTGAATGCAAATAAAATACATCACCCGGATAAGCTTCACGACCGGGAGGTCTTCTAAGAAGAAGCGAAACCTCCCTATATGAAACAGCTTGCTTAGATAAATCGTCAAAAATAACTAAGGCAGCCCTACCTGTATCTCTAAAGAATTCACCAATAGCAGCACCCGCAAAAGGAGCATAAAACTGCATTGCTGCCGGTTCACTTGCAGAGGATGCTACAATAACAGTATAATCCATTGCCCCATGTTTTTTCAACTGATTAACCAAAGATGCAACAGTAGAGCCCTTTTGTCCAATTGCCACATATATGCAATAAACAGGTTCTCCCCTTTCATAAAATTCTTTTTGATTAATTATTGTGTCAATTGCAATGGCAGTTTTTCCGGTTTGCCTGTCGCCAATAATTAATTCACGCTGCCCCCTCCCAATTGGAATCATAGCATCGATGGCCTTGATTCCGGTTTGAATTGGTTCATTAACCGGTTGTCTGAAAATTACGCCGGGAGCTTTTCTCTCGAGTGGCATTTCGTATAAATCTCCACCGATTGGACCAAGTCCGTCAATTGGATTTCCCAATGTGTCAATAACTCTACCTATAAGCTTTTCCCCAACTTTTATAGAAGCAATTCTTTTTGTCCTCTTAACAGTATCACCCTCTTTTACTTCTCCAGCTTCACCAAGCATAACAACACCAACATTATCTTCTTCGAGGTTAAGCGCAACACCCTGAAGACCTTCTTCATTAAAACTGACTAGCTCACCGGCCTGAACATTTGTAAGACCGTAAATGCGAGCGATGCCATCACCAATCTGCAATATGGTACCTATTTCTTCAAGGTCTACATCATTTGTAAATCCTGACATTTCTTGTCGCAATATTGCCGATATTTCAGAGGGTTTAATTTCAGCCATATATTTTTTTTTTAATATCCTAAATGTTTTCTTAGTTGAGTTAAGCGCTTTTTCAAGCTGGCATTATATTGATATCCTCCAACATTCAGCACAAAACCACCAATTATACTTTTATCTATGCTTTCTTCAATAAGTATTTTCTTATCTGTAATTTTCCTTGCAACGTCGAAAATTCGATTCTTAAGTTTATCGTCTAATTCGGCAGCTGCAATAACCTTAACCTTTTCAATTCCATAATGATCGCAATAAACAAGATCATACTGCATTGCAATAGGTTGAATTAGAACGGCTCTATTTTTTCTTGTTAAAATATCGAGGTATTTAAGCGTATATGAATTCAATTTGTTTTCAAAAACTGAATGTAAAACATTAACTTTTTTTGTTTCTCTAATAATAGGGCTCTTCATAAAAACTCTTAAATCAGGAGATGATGCAAAAGTTTGAAAGACAAGTTGCATATCTTCATAGACTTTGTCCTGAATATTATTTTCCAATGCAATATTCAGTAAGGCTTTAGCATATCTTTTCGAAACTCTTAAAAACTTCATATCCTTATTAAGAAAAATTTAGTTCAGATTAATATCTTCTAGAACTCTGTTAATGTATTTCACTTGCTTGCTTTTATCAACAAATTCTTCCTGAAGAACTTTCTCGGCAATATCCAGAGACAATAATGTAACTTGCCTCTTCATGTCTTCAATTGCTTGTTTTCTTTCAGCTTCAACAACTTTGCGTGCATCGGCAATAATTCTTTCACCTTCCTGCACTGCTTTTATTTGGGCCTGCTTAATAATCTCTTCAGCTGTACCTTTTGCTTTGTTAAGAATATCTTGCTTTTCAAGCTCTATTCTGGCAAGAGATTTTTCTTTAACCTGTTCCATACTCTCGTATTCCTGCTTAATTTTTTCAGCATTAATAAGAGACTCATCAATTCTTTGTTCTCTGGTTTTTAAAGCACCAAGAATTGGTTTCCAGGCGTACTTCTTCAATATAAAAAGTACTGTAGAGAATGCGATTATTGTCCAGAATACTAGGCCAATACCGGGTGTAATCAGTTCCATAAAATAAAATTTAGGTTTATTAATAACCCATTACAAAATAAGACTTAATATCAGGCCATCCCAAAACGACTGATATCAATCAACTTAATGCGCTATTTACAAATAACGCTTAAATATTCACTAAACAAATAAAACAAGAAGACACACAACGATTGCAAAGAAAGAAGCACCTTCAATAAGAGCTGCCACAACAATCATAGAGCCTCTGATATCGTTTGCTGCTTCAGGTTGTCTTGCTATCGACTCAAGAGCTGAAACACCAATTTTTCCAATACCCATTGCTGCACCAAGTACAATTATAGAGGTAGCAAAAGCAGCACCCATTTTTGCAAACATGGCCATATCAGCCGCAGCTTCTAAGATAACAGTTAATAAAGTTGACATAATAACACGGTTTTAGTTAAACTTAATTACTAATTTATTATTTAATTAATGATGATCTTCCGGAACTGCAAGTCCAAAGAAAACAGCTGTAAACATAGTAAAAATATATGCTTGCAGGAATGCAACCAGCAATTCCAGAAAATACATAAATATAACGAAGATAACAGTAAGAATTGAAATTCCAAACCCTAGTCCTGCGCTTGTTTGCCCAAGAACAAAAATTAAACTTAAAAAACCTAAAATAATCATATGCCCTGCAGTAATATTTGCGAATAACCTCAACATAAGAGGAATCGGCTTAACAATAACACCAACAAGCTCGATAATTGGCATAAGTGGAATTGGAAGTTTCAACCAAACCGGAACACCCGGTGTATTGAAGATATGTTGCCAGTATGATTTATTACCACTAAGTTGCATCATTATAAAGGTAAACATTGACAACACAACTGTTACACTAATATTTCCGGTTGTGTTTGCCCCTCCAGGGAATATAGGGACAAGTCCTAGTAAATTATTCATAAACAGAAAAAAGAAAAGCGTAAGCAAATATGGAGTAAATCGCTGATAATGATGTTCTCCTATTGCAGCTTTAGCAATATCGTTCTTAACAAAAATAATTACCGGTTCAATAAACACTGCTATACCTTTAGGTCCTTTTGAAGAACCAACCTTTTTATAAATAGAAGCAACTTTTAACATCAAAAAACAAAGAAAAACAGCAACCATTATTATGCTAAGTGAATTCTTTGTAATGCTAAGGTCAATTATAAATGCTGCATTTGGGTCTCTAGTAATACCATCATCTAAGACCTTAACAATTTTGCCTTTATTAGGGGCTTCGCGAGCTATTTTAAAACCTTTGTAGGCTGAATGTCCATGGTGAAATTTACTTGAGAAAAAGAAATAAAACTCTCCTTCATAAATTAGAATAATTGGTAAAGGAATAGAGATATGCACGCCTTTATAATCAGCAATGTGCCAATCGTAGCTGTCTAAAACGTGATCGATAATAAGCTTTCCGACATCAACTCCTTCAGTCGAATGTGCATCGCCTGACTCTGTATTGGGTGCAGCTTGATTAATATCATTTTCTGATGGCTTAGTTTCAGCAAAAGAAATACTTGACAGAAACAATAATAATAACATGGGGAATATTACGCGTAGCTTAAGTAAAGCGCTGTAATAATAATTTAAAGTTACTTGCTGCCCCATTATTAGTTTTAATTACCGATTTCGGAGTGCAATTTATAAAATATTTTGATATGTTAACCAAGCAATCATTTAAAAATATTTTTTTTTAAATTTTTTTTTTAATGATTTGTATAATGTGCTTAAAAAGAGGAGAAAAGCTCAAATATCTATGCTTCAAAAATTGTTATTTTGTGAATATCTTCAAGGAAAATTATGTATATCAGGTAAGTTTTGAACTTATTTTTTGCCTTTAAACAGTTTAAAACTTAAAACAAGGTCAAATACATTATAAATCAGATAAAAAATAAAGAAGCTCAAAATAAATTTAACAGAATCGTGAGGCCATATTAAAGAATATGTAATTAAAATGCCAATAAAAATGCCAAACTTCACCCCAATAGATATCATGTAATTTGTCAACAGTTTATCTTGCTGCAACTTACCTCCTCTAAATGTAATATATTTCGTAATAAGGGTTATTATCAAAAAAATACCTGGGAGATATATTAAACCTTGGGAAACTATTTTTTCCGGTGCGTACTCTGCAAAGATGATTGACACTATTAACAAAATGATAGTTAACAGTATTAAACGGAATAAAGTATTTTTCATTTATCAGTTATTTATCCGCAGAACTACTTTGCCTGTGAATTTTGAGAATCGCTTGCGGCAGTTCGGCTGCCAGCAATACTAGGTTTTTCCATACTGCAACTTCCTGAAAAAATTGCACCCGGTTCAATGGCTAATTGACTGCAAATAATTTCCCCGTTAAAGTGTGCAGTAGATTTTAATGTTAGAAGCTCTTTTACATGAAGCTTTGCATTTAATCTTCCGGAAATGTCTGCATTCTGACAAACAATTTCTCCATCAATTGAGCCTGTGTTTCCGACAACCATTTTACCTTTAATACTAACATTGCCGTTAATATTACCATCTATTCTTATATCTCCTGATGCAGAAATTTCGCCTTTTATAGTGGTGCCACATCCAATTAAATTAATTGAGGTGTGTTCAGTTTCATTTGTTTTTGCCATTGCTGTTATATTTTAATTATTAATTCTATCACAATAACCTATCGTAGCTTGCAAATGTATTACAAAAATAGCATTTTGCAAATATTTGGTCATTTTTATTGAAAATAAAAATGCCTGTAAAATCTGAGATATTCTTCCAAGTTTTTTTTCTGATAAAAAATTGGATAATTTTCCACTGATATAAGAAATGCTTCATAAAGTTCAAAGTCATATTCTCCAAGTATATTATTTTCAACTATTTTGCCATAATATTCCATAGCTTTATCCATCCCCTGAAAATTTGTAACTGTTATTAACTGCTGTTTATCATTAAGGAATATGTTACTAATTGATAAGTTTATATCAGGATAAATATCCTTATGAAACTTATTCATTTTATTCCTAACCTCTCTAACCGGCATGTTTTTAGAATCAACAACTAATGCAAAAAAATGAATTGCAGAGGGATCATACAAATAAATTGAAACAAATTCTTCGTCAGATTGGCCGGAATCTGCAACAACTTCCTGTTGAGGAATCTTACTAACCAATTCCCATAGTTCTTTTGCCGGTGCAAATAGAGGTGTATCTTGATAATTATCAATGATATTTTCAAGTTCAGTCTTCATTTTTTGAATATTTTCCTGCTTTCCATAAGTAACAGCAGAAAGATAAATAAACCTTGCCTTTAATGGTTTTTCAACCTCTATTGTATCCAGTTTTTCAAAATTGCTCAAAACTAGATTGTAATTGCCCGACAGAAAAGCTTCATAACTTTGATTATATAACCTATCTGCTATTGTTTTTCTTGCACGAATGTTTTCAGCATAATTTGGGTCTCTTAGTATCTTAGCATAATCGGAATCAGGAAACTCATCAATTATTCTGAGTTTATAAACATCAGCTGTAAATGTATCTCCCTTTGCATCTGTCATCGTGTACAAATAATAATAGGTATTAAGTTTTTGCTCAAAATCAGGGAACCTTCTGATTAATTCGTTAAAACTATGAATTGCACTGTCATCATCTTTAAGTCCGTTTTTCAATATCAATCCTTTATTATAAAGTGCATCTGAAATTCTTTTATTAGATAAATCTAACTTATCTGAAGTTAGCGGAATATTGTCTAAATATGTTTGTCTGTTATATTTGTCAGCAGCGGCCGTTTCGTCAGCATCTTCACCATCTTCAATATCGCCATCCATGCCAAATGAGATTACCTGCTTATTGCTTATCCTCCATAAATCTTCAAGTTGCCTACTTCCCCATTTAGCGTAGAATTCAGTTTTTCCAAAATTAATTGTAGATGTATTATAGAAATACCAAGAACTGCCTCCTTGCTCAGTAACCCCTCCAGACGATCTGCTAGTCTCTCTTCCCATTATTTGCTGCATTTGTCTCATCCTTTCCATTTCCTTTTCTCTTTCAAGCTGCTCCTGTTCTCTGAGGTTTCTTATTATCTCATCAACAATTCTGTTTCTTTCTGCAGAAGTCATTGATGCAAGTCTTTGCAAAGAGTCTTCTCTTTCAATAATTCGAATATGCTTCGCAAGATCAAACAATACTTTTTGGCGTTCCTTAACCACCTCATAATCTGAATAATCAGTTGACATAAAAGCAATTACACTATCGTAATAGATTGAAGCTTTTAAGTATTCCGGCTTTTCGAAATGCAATTCGCCCAATCTTAAAAACGAAAGTCCTTTTTGAAATTTGTTTTTGTCACTAACTTTTGTTGACTCAATAAAATACTCTATTGCCTTTGCTTTATTATCTTGGCGTAATTCTAGCATACCAAGAGCGTAGTATATCTCATCCCTAAACTCTTTATTTTTTTCAGATGCCAGTAATTTATTCAAATCATCTTTTATTGCTTTAAGATTACCTGATCTTGGGTCGAAAGACATGGCCATATTAATTCTTGCTCTAAATGCCATATCGAAATCTGGATTCATTTTAAGAACACTAGCAAATGCTCTTTGAGCCTCAAAATAATTTTCCGAACGATAATAAACCTGCCCTAATATAAAGGTAAGTCGAGTTTTATCTTTTTTACTTTTTGTAAGCTTAATACCGTCAGTTAAGAATGGGATGGCTTCTTTATAATTCTCTTGTTGAATATAATAATCTGCTTTAACAAGGTTATATAACCTTATTGCATTTTTTTGAACTAGACCGCTTTCAATATCTTTCTGTACATTAATTAAAACCTGGTCAGCCATTTCAAATTGCTTCATCTGGTTTCTAGACTTTGCAATCCAAATTTTTGATTCATACTTTAAGGGGGTATCATATTGCCTGATTATGTACTCAAACATAATTATGGCTAATGTATGATCATCTTTAAAGAAATGAGATTTTGCAATTAAAAAATATGCATCATCAATAAATTTATTATACTCAATATTCTTGATATTCATCGAATGTTTGCGAATAACTCTGCTGCATTTTTCATATGCGATATCCATATTTGAAGAAACAGATTTTCTACTTTGCTCAGTGCCGTACATGAAAATAGAAAGCACTTCCTCATAATTATCCAGATGATTTTTTTCAAGAGTATTTAATGCATTATTATAACTTTCACGAGCATTAAAATATCCATTGTACTTAGTATTAATGCTATGGTATGCCCTATTTAAAAATCTATTCTTCTCGGTAGAGCATGATAGAAAAGTAAGTAGTAAAAAAAACAGAAACGACTGATTTTTTATAACTCTAATAATTATTTGAAGATTTTTTCGTTTCAAGCAGTATATATTTTTTTCAGTTTAATAACTCAATTTTCTAGTGAATATTATTTAAAATCCACTTTATACCTCAATAAAAAATGCAAAAATAATTTATTTCCCCAAAACAGTTAAATTTACGATATTTGCATTCGAATTTTTTACTGTTTTGTTAAAGATTAACTGTTTATCGCGTTTATAAATGCTAAAACATTATATTATTAATGGATAAAAAGACAAAAAAGGAACGGAAGTTTTTCAACAAACTACACGACAAATACCGTTTGGTT
Organism: uncultured Bacteroidales bacterium; assembly: GCA_964601515.1. Lineage (GTDB taxonomy): Bacteria > Bacteroidota > Bacteroidia > Bacteroidales > UBA7960 > PWND01. Next base: position 43,672 of record CAZRNU010000011.1, read on the forward strand.
GTAATGAATGATAACACTTTTGAAGAAAAAATATCATTCAGGCTTACGCGATTTAATGTTTTTCTATTCTTTGGGACTTTAGCTATTTTTCTAATTGTTGCAACAATATATATTGTTGCGTTTACTCCATTAAGGGAATACATTCCGGGATATGCTGATTTCAATACGAGACAAATATTAAGAGAATTAAATTTAAGGGCAGATACAATAGAAGCTGAGCTTATTCGCAAAGACCTTTATATATTAAACTTACAAAATATAATATCAGGCAGGGAAATTGTAGAAGTTTTTCCGGACACCGTTGCTCAATCCTCTGAACCGGTTAAAGAATTACCTAAATCAAAAGAAGATTCTATTCTCAGAAAAGAAATAGAAAGCGAATCTAATTATTCGTATTGGGTTGACACAGACAATTTTAAAACTTATTCCGACATATATCAATTTTTCTTTTTTCCACCGGTTAAAGGCTTAGTTACAAATTACTTCAACCCTGCTGAAAACCATTTTGGAGTCGATATTGTTGCCGACCAAAAAGAAGCTATTAAGGCCACATTGGATGGTACAGTTATTTTTGCATCCTGGACAACAGAAACCGGCTATACTATTGGCATTCAGCACCCAAACAATCTAATCTCAGTATATAAGCATAATAGTGCTTTGCTTAAACATATTGGGAATTATGTTAAAGCAGGTGAAGTAATCGCAATAATTGGAGAGTCTGGTTATTTATCTACAGGAACACATCTTCATTTTGAGCTTTGGTATCACGGAAATCCTGTAAATCCCCTTGATTATATCGTATTCTAAAATATTCAAATAAATGACTCCACTTCCATTAAGAAAAATAGCCATACTAGGTTCTACAGGCTCTATTGGAAGACAGGCTCTTGAGGTTATAAAAAATAATCAGGATAAATTTGAGGTTGAAATTCTTACCGCTCAGAATAATGTTGACCTTTTAATAAAACAAGCACAGGAGTTTAATCCAAATGTTGTTGTAATTGGGAATAAAGCTCATTACTTAAAGCTAAAAGAAAGCCTTAGTGGTACAGATACAAAAATTTTTGCGGGCGATGAATCACTTTGTGATGTTGTGCAATTTGAATCAATTGATCTTGTTCTAACTGCAATGGTAGGCATTTCAGGACTAAAGCCAACATTAGCGGCTATCAAAGCAGGTAAGCATATTGCACTAGCCAACAAAGAAACTCTAGTTGTAGCAGGATGCCTTGTAACAAAAGCTGCTGCTGAAAACAGAGTTGTACTTTTGCCGGTAGATTCTGAGCACT